>CAYQAD010000112.1:0-8305 GCA_964415125.1 uncultured Phycisphaeraceae bacterium
GGCCGATCTGTCCGCGTCGCTCATCCGCGCGCGCACGCGCGAACAGGCGCTCGCGGCGTTGCCCGCGCACCGCACGCCGGCCGACCTTGATCGCGTGGACGCCGAGCGTGCCGCCCGGCTTCGCCTCGCCGACGGTCCTGTCCAGCGTCTGGTCGTCGAGCAGCGTGCGCTCGCCGGCGCGATGGCCGTGCTGCTCGTCGCCGAGCGCCCAGCAGCGGCCGAGGACGCGGTTGGCGTGCTCGACGAGCTCACGCGGGCCTGCACGCTGGCGACGCACGTGCTCGAGCAGGTCGCAGCCTGCGAGCGGGCGATCCTTCGGCTTTGGCTGCTCCGGCTTGGGGAGGCTTCGCGATGATCCGGATGATGCCGAGAATTGGTCAACTGGCGCGTGTCGCATTGCAGATATCGGTCGCGTTGTGCGCGTCGGCGCTGCTCGCGCCGCGGGCGGCCGCCCAGGTGCCCGAGCTCGAAGCCCGGCTGGCATTGCTCACGCCCGACGACGCCGAGGCGTATTTCTTGCTCGCCGAGGAGGTGCACGACGAGGCGGACTCGGTCGACGAGGCGGACCTCGCGCGAAGGCTCTACGTGCTGGCGTTTGTGCACCACGTGCCGGGGGTGGGGGTCGATCGGCGCGCGAGCATCTGCATCGCGCTGTCGGACCTGGCCCGCAACGAGCAGGATCGGCGGTGGCTGTCGTCGCTGGGCTTCGCGATCGACCCGGACCGGTCGGTGCCGGACTGGGCGAGTCGGCGTGCGGACCAGATCGCGCCCGACACGGCGTACCTCGCGGCGACGGCGATCGGTCTCTCGCGCGCGGGCGAGGGACGCATGGCCGAGCGCATGCTCGCCGAGCCGGGCGTTCTGGAGGCGATCGAGCGGTACGACGACCTTCTCGCAGCCGAAGGCCTGGGCGATGCGTCCGAATGGCTCACGCGCACCGCCGAACGTTGGCCTTGCCCGAACTGCCGGAACGAGCGCGTCGTCGCGGTGACGCGGGAGAATCCGCCGCGCCGCGAGCTCTGCGCCGTGTGCGAGGGCGATCCGGGGCCGAAGCTTTCCGAGAGTGAGCGCATCGCGACGCTGCGGTTCGAGTCGCGATTGCTCACGGGCATCCACAAGTCGTGGGCGGCTCAGATCGCGGCGGATCTCGGCGCGCCGCTGCGCGATGCCGATCCGGCGCAGCTGCCGCTGGCGATGGGCGTGGACCCCGAGCTTGTGCTGTACCGCGACGGCGCGTGGGTGGCTGCGCCGCCTAGCATCGGCGAGGCGTCCGAGGGCGGCGGCGAGGCGTCGCCACCACCGGGTGCCAACGACGGGCCATCCGAGCTCGATTGAGCTCCACGCCCCGCCCTTCACCCGACGAACGACGCCCGCGGCGTCATCCCACGAGGCCCGCCATGACCGAGACCGCATCGCAGGACAAGCCCCAGATCGCCTTCGAAGACTTCGCCCGCGTCGACCTGCGGGTCGCGGAGATCACCCAGGCCGAGCCGCACCCCAACGCCGACCGCCTGCTCAAGCTCCAGGTCAACGACGGCTCGGGCACCCCCCGGCAGATCTGCGCGGGCATCAAGGGGCACTACGAGCCGGGCGACCTCGTCGGCAAGCGCATCGTGATCGTCGCGAACCTCGCGCCCCGCACGATCCGCGGTGAGGAGTCCCGCGGCATGCTCATCGCCGCGTCCGACGCGAGCAAGGGCGCCGAGGAACGCAACGTCGTGCTGATGACGCCCATGGGCGATATCGCGCCCGGCAGCATCGTGAGCTGATCGCCCTCGCGGCACCGCCTCGCCCGTCAGTCGTTGCCGGCTTCGGCTTCGATCCGGTCGGTCAACTCGTCGACCTTCTCGCTGATGTCCGCGTCGCGGCTTTGCGATGCCGATGCAAGGCGCTCGCGAAGCTCGGCGACGCGCGCCTCGAGCTCGACGATCTCCGCCTCGGCAACCGCAAGCCTCGCGTCGTAGCCCGCTTCGACTGCCGATCGCAGGTCGGCCCGTGCTGTCGCCAGCTCGCCGTCGTTCGCGTCGCGGCGCATCGCCGAGCGCAGGGCACGGCCGGCGTCGACGACGTCGAGGCCCGCTCGGAACTCGGCGAGGCGTGCCCGAGCAACCGGCCCGTTGTCGAAGCCCCGCATGACTTCACGCAGGCGAGGCGCGAGCCGGGCGAACCCCGCCGCCTCGGCCTGCGGGTTCCGCTCGGCGAGCATCTCCATCCGCTCGTGCAAACGCGGCAGGTGCTCCTTGGCAAACGCGCGCAGCTCGGCGAGCTCCGCGTCGCTCACGGGCTCGGGTTTGCTGCGCCATGGCGCGAAGCCCTCGCGGCGATCACGCGGCCCGCCGCGTCGGTCGCCGCGCCGATCGTCTCGGCTCCCGAGTCGCTCGCGGGCGATGTCTCGGCCGATAGCGCGGGCGACCTCGCCTTGGTCGGCGCCGGCATCGAGCCGCTCGATCGCGGCGCGGAGCCGCTCGCGTGCGCGGTCGGTCTCCTCGAGCCGCCGTTGCAATCGCTCGCGCAGGGCCTGGGTGTCCAGGTCCGGGCGTGGGTCTGGGCGTGCGTCCCGGCGTTGGTCTGGGCGTTCGTCTGGGCGAGACTCGCTGCGTTGCGTCGGATCGTTGCCGCGCGCGGACGGCTCCCGCCGATCGGGCTGGGCGAACAGCGGCGCACCGAGCACGCCAGCGATCGCGAGCGTGAGAAGCATCGTCCGGCGCATCACAGGCCTCCCTGGCTCGACCAGTCGTCGGACCACTCGCTCGACCAGCCGGCACCGGTCGCGTCGATGGCGCTCGCCACGCCGACTGCGTCGGCGAGGACGAGGTCGACGTCGCGGTCGATCTCGGTGTCCCAGACGTCCATGGCTGCGAGCATGTAGGTCACGTCGTCTTCGAGCTGCTCTGCGGTGAGCTCGGCAGCTTGGGGTTGCGTCGCGGGGCCGGCGAGCGGCCTGGTCGAGACCCCGATGGCAGCCATCAGGACGACCGCCGCCGCCGCCGCGAGCCCGACGCCGATCCAAGCTCGGCGGGTCGTGCGCGCCGGCGGGCGAACGAGCCGGAAGCCGGGCGTGTCCCCCTCGGCCGAGGCGTGGGCCGAGAGCGCCGCGCGGTGCACACGCGACTCGAACCCCGCGTCGGGGCGGCCTCGCTCCTCGGCCGCGAGCGCGTCGAGCATCGAGTGCAGCTCGGCGTCCGCTTCGGCGTGGTGCGAGCCGGCGTTCTTGTGGTTCATGTCGTGTGTCATGGGTTTCGGTCCTCGGTCGGCGTGCCGGCGGGATCGGTGCCCGCGGCTTCGATGTGCTTTCGGAGCTTTCGCAGTGCCCGGTGGTGTCGGGCGAGAAGGGTGCCGACGGGCTCGCTGAGCAGGTCGGCGATCTGGTTGAAGCTCAGCCCGCCGTGATGGCGGAGTTCGATGATCTCGCGGTCGCGGTCGGGCAGATGCTCCAGCGCGGCACGCAGGGCGTCGAGCGACGCCCGTGACTGCTCGGCCTCGCTCAGGCCCGCCGACTGGTCGGCATCGCCCCCCGGGGCTGCCACATGGTCCAACGCCGCAGGGCCGGCCTCGATTGCATTGCCCGACGCCCCGGCCGAGTTGCCGAATCGGGCCGCGCTGCGTTTCCGCCGGCGGATCTCGTCCCGGATGCGGTTCATCGCGACGCGGAACAGCCACGCCTCGAACTTGCCGCGGTCGTCGTAGGTGCCCGCGGCGAGGCTCTGGGCGAGCGTGGCAAAGACGCTCTGCACGAGCTCCTCGGCCGTGTCCTCGTTCCGCAGCCGGCTCTTTGCGAGGGCGAACAGCCTGCGGGCGTAGAGGTTGACGAGGGCCGTCCAGGCGTGCTGGTCGCCGGCCTGGGCGTCGCGCAGCAGTCGGTCGAGGTCGGGGCTCGGGGCGCCTGCAGCCGGGGCGCCGGGGTTGTCCCTCCGGCGATCGCCGCCCGCGCGCACTGACATCGCCTCGCCCATGGTGGGTCTAACGGTACCGAATGGGCTGGATTGCGTCCCGCGTCGGCGGGGGGTCGGCCCAGCCGCGTGGGGTCGGCGTCCGATAGGCTGTGGCAGATGGCCCGCATCGCGTACATCGTGACCGCGACCCTGCCCGACGAGGCGACCGCCCAGCGGTACGTGCAATGGCTCCGCCGGGGGCACCTCGACGCGGTGATCCGCAGCGGGGCGGATCGGGGCAGCATCAGCCGATTCATCGAACCCGCCGAGCCTATCCGGGTACAGACCAGGTACACCTTCCCCACCCGATACATGTACGACCGCTATCTGCAGCTCTACGCCCCGGCCCTGCGTGAGGAGGGGCTCAAGCTCTTCGGGCCGGAGTCCGGCGTGACATTCGAGCGGTTGATTGCGGAGATTCTCTAGGGCGGTCGCGCCCGCCCGCAGGCCCGGCCTCAATCTGTAAAGCACGATCCAGCAATGCCTTCCGAGTCCTCCGAGCCCCCGGCTGCCCGCGCCACGTCCGACCCGAGGACCGACGAGCAGTTGCTCGGCGATTATCGGACGGGCGACACGCCCGCGCTCCGGGTGCTCATCGAGCGGCACCAGGCCGATCTGCTGCGGTTCCTCACCCGGCTGCTCGGTTCTCGGGCGGCTGCCGAGGACGCGTTCCAAGACACCTTTCTCCAAATTCACATCTCCGCCGACACGTTCGACACGTCCCGCAGATTTCGACCGTGGTTGTTCACGATTGCAGCGAACAAGGCCCGGGATCAGCTGCGTAAGAACTCGCGTCAGCGGGCCGTCACGCTCTCCGCTCCTGTCGGGGGCGCCGGCTCGGATCGAACGCAGAGCTTTGTCGACCTCCTGGAAATCGACGTCCCCTCGCCGGACGCCGCCCTCGACCAAGAGGAACTCTCGCGGCAGGTTCAAGCCGCCATCGACAAGCTCAGCCCGACCCTGCGGGAGATTCTCTTGCTCGCCTACTTCCAGAAGCTCAGCTACGCCCAGATCGCCGATGACCTCGGCATTCCGCTCGGCACGGTCAAGAGCCGCCTGCACGCTGCGGTCGCGTCCTTCGCCCGCAGCTGGGACATCGTCCAACGCGCGGAAAAGACGGGGCTGAACGATGGCGGAGTGGGAGACTCGGCATGAGCGAGCACGACCCGCACGTGGGCGATCCGGTTCTTGGTGCGAGCGACGCCGAGGCGCTCGAGGCGCTGATCGATGCCTCGTACGTCGTCGACGCGGTGCCCGCCGACCTGCGAGACCGAGCCCGCCGGGTGGGCGAGCTTCTCAACCTCGTCGGCACGGTTCACCATGACGCGGGCGACCCAGCCACCGACGATGCGCTCGTCGCGGCGACGGTGCTGGCGGTCGACCGGCACGCTGCCTCGCGTGGCAGCGAGCCCGAGCCGGCGCTGTCGTCCTTCGACGCCGACGCGCTCGATGCGCTGGCCTTCGCCGGCTTTGACCCAGCACGCGTGCCCTCGGCGCTGCGCGAGCGGGCGTCCCGCCACGCCGACGTGGCGGCGCTGCTGACCCACTCGGCGGTCGCGCACGAAACCTCGCCCGAGCTTGTTGATCGAACCCTCGCGCGGGTGCAGGCGGAGATCGACCGGTCGGAGCACGCGATGCAGCTCGATGGTCGGCGTGGGCCTGGCTTTGCGTGGCGTGAGATCATCTCCGTCGCGGCGATGGTGCTCATTGCCGCGTCGGTCGTGCTGCCGATCTCCTCGCAGGCGAGGCATATGGGCCAGACCGCCGCGTGCTCGTCGAACCTCGCCTCGGCCGCGGCGGGCTTCGGCCAGTACATGAATGACTTCAGCAACCGCCTGCCAGTCGCCACGGCTGGGTTCGGCTCGCGGGCGGCGCCGGCCTCGTCGTGGTGGAACGTCGGCAAGCCCGCCGAGTCCAACGCCGCGAACCTCTACCACCTCGTGCCGACCGGGTACGCCTCGCTCGAGGACCTCGCCTGCCCCGGCAACGCGGATGCACAGACGTCCCCCGTCTCGCCGGACGCCCGCGATTTCGCGAGCCTGCGGGCGGTGTCGTTCAGCTACCGCCTGCCGACCGCGTCGATGAGGTTCGCGGCTCCGGACGCCTCGGGCGTGGTGCTCGCCGACCGGTCGCCCGTGATTCTCGCCGCCGCCAGCGGCCGGGCCGTGGACCCCTTCGCCGACTCGCCCAACCACAACGCCCGCGGGCAGCACGTGCTCATGGGTGACGGCTCGGTCGACTGGATCCGCCGGGCCACGCTCGAGAACGGGGACAACATCTGGCTGCCCCGAAACATCGAGGTCCAGGTCCGGCGTCTCGCGGCGGCCCACGGCATCACGCTCGAGGGCCGAGAGCTCGCCGACGAGGAAGACGACGTCTTCCTGGGTCCTTGACCCACCCGCCGGGGCCGGTTCGCGGCCTGCACGCCCCGGCCCGAAAATCGCCCTTCCAGGCGCGTGCGGGGTGGAATCCACGCGTGGTCGGCTCCTACCCTCACCGGCTCGGGCGAGACCGCCTCGGCCGATGCACCTCCAGAAGACCACTC
The DNA here is from genome assembly GCA_964415125.1 of uncultured Phycisphaeraceae bacterium. GTDB lineage: Bacteria > Planctomycetota > Phycisphaerae > Phycisphaerales > UBA1924 > CAYQAD01. The sequence goes on from CAYQAD010000112.1 coordinate 6,478, forward strand.
CCGGAACATCCCCCGGACGACCCGGGCCCCGGCCAGACGCCAGGACGACGCCATGCCCAAGAACAAGGCCCACAAGGGGCTGCTCAAGCGCATCCGGATCTCCAAGACCGGCAAGGCCCGCCACCGCTCGGCGTACCACAAGCACCTGTCGAGCCACAAGTCGGGCAAGCGCCTGCGTCACCTCCGCCAGGACCCGTACATGCACTCTTCGGACGCCAAGCGTCTGGAGAAGCTGCTGTTCCGCCGCCTCCGCGGGCGCAACCAGCCGCTGTCGTCGATGAAGCGTTCGCCCTCGCCCGAGGCGCGTCGCGCCGCCGAGGCCGCGGCCCGCGAAGCCAAAGACTAACCCGTTGATTTTCGGTATGGCGTCGTGTGACGCCAGCCATCCGCACCGCCCCCCGGGACCAAAGCCAGCCGCATTGAGTTGATCGGCTGCCCCCAAAGGCAAGAAGGAACCAGACCATGCCACGCGTACGCAAGGGCGCCGCCCGCACACAGGCTCGCAAGCGCATTCTCCGCCAGGCCCGCGGCTACTACGGCGTCAAGAGCAAGCACAAGTACCAGGCCAAGATCGCGGTCTACCGTGCCGGCGTCTTCGCCTACCGCGACCGTCGCACTCGCAAGCGCGATATGCGGGCCCTCTGGATCACCCGCATCAACGCTGCGTGCCACATGCGCGGCACCCGCTACGCGGTGTTCATCAACGGCCTCAAGCTCGCCGGCATCACGCTTAACCGCAAGATGCTCTCCCAGATCGCGATCGACGATCCCAAGCTCTTCGACTCGCTCGTCGAGACGGCGCTCAAGCACGCGAAGACCACCGCCTCGGCGGCCTAAACCTTTTCGCAGCACTACCATGCAACGCCCGGCTCACACAGGCCGGGCGTTGTTCTTTTTCGATAGCACAGAAAGCGGGCTTCGCATGGATAGCTGGTGGGTTTCCAGGTTGCTCGCCGAGCAGAACGGGCAGGTGATCCTGGTCTCCTGGATCTTCTGGGTGATCTTCTCGATCTGTCTGCACGAGCTCGCCCACGGCGTCGCCGCGATCCGCCTGGGCGATCGCACGCCGATCGAGACCGGGCACATGACCTGGTCGCCGCTGACGCACATGGGCACCAACTCGCTGATCGCGTTCGCGATTCTCGGCATCGCCTGGGGGCTCATGCCCGTTGATCCGACACGTATCCGCGGGCGCTACGGCGACGCGATCGTGGCGGCCGCGGGGCCGGCGTGCAATCTGGCGCTGTGCGTGCTCGCCGCGATTCTGCACGTCGTATGGGTTGAGTATGTGCCGACCACGAGCGGGCCATTTCATGCCAACATGGAACGCTTCTTGTTCATCGGCGTGATGCTGAACCTGCTGCTGATGGCGTTCAACCTGATCCCTGCGCCGCCGCTCGATGGCTCGCGCATCGTCGGCTCGTTCTTTCCGGCGTTCAATCGCCTCTTCATGAGCGATAAGGGCGGACTTGTCGCGCTCGGCATCTTCGCGGTTGTGTTCCTCTTCGGCGGCCGCTTCCTCTTTCCGCTGGCGGAAGACGGCGCGAACGCGTTGATTGGCGCCATTCGTTTGTTCCTGCCGTAACGCGCCGCCTCGTTGTCTACTTCTGTCTTGACGCCATCGCCGCGCCACACAGTCGGTAGAGCAACCGCGCGCCAACGTTCGCGTCCCACTCCGGCGCGTCGCCCTCCATCGAGCCCGGCCCCGGCGCCACCTCCACGAGGTCGAAGCCGACGATCCGCCGGCCGCCCTGCGAGGCGAGCTCGAGCAATCGCGAGACCTCGGCAAAGCCGAGCCCGCCGGGCACGGGCGTGCCCGTGTTCGGGC
>CAYQAD010000113.1:0-5020 GCA_964415125.1 uncultured Phycisphaeraceae bacterium
TGCCTCAAGAAGATGAACATCCGCACGCTCGGCGACCTGCTCCGCATCACCGAGGCCGAGCTGATGAGCTACAAGAACTTCGGCGAGAGCAGCCTCATCGAGATCAAGAAGATGCTCTCGGCGAAGAACCTCAAGCTCGGGCAGGGCCTCGAGGACGCGCACCGCTCTGCACGCCGACAGGTGCTCGAGTCGCTCAAGGGAACGGGCAAGGAGGCGATGCTCAACAAGCCCGTCAGCGACCTGCAGCTCTCGGTGCGTGCGCGCAAGGCGCTGCAGCTGCTCAACATCCACTCGCTCGGCGACCTGGTGAGCCACACCGAGGCGGAGCTGATGGGCGTGAAGAACTTCGGCGCCACGTCGCTCGTCGAGGTGCGCGAGAAGCTTGTGGACTACGGCCTGTCGCTGCGGACGCTCGAGGAGGGCGAGGAGCCCATCGGCGGGCTGCCCACGTCGCTGCCCATGGACACGACACCCGAGATGCCCCCGATGATTGGCGGCACGCTCGGCGGACCGGCCGAGCCCCAGGGCGGGCTGGACGACGAGCCGGGCGAGGGCCAGCCCAACGCCCAGGACGAGGCCGTCACGGCCGAGGCGGTGGAGTCCATCGCCGACGCCACTTCGGACGAGGCCAACCCGGCCGACGCCGAGGGCGAGGGCGACGCGCCCAAGACGCTCGGCTGACGCACGGCCGACCTGTCCGGCATGCCGACCGGTCGACCTTGAACGCATCGAACACAACGCCGGGCCCCTCGGGGTCCGGCGTTTTTCGTTGGTGGGTCCTCCACCTCAAGTTGCGTCGCGACTGGTTTGCCGGCGGGCGTGCTACTCGCGCGGCTCATCGGGCGATGCCTCGTCCGCGGCCCGAGTGCCCTCGCGGACGACCGCCTCGTCACGCGTGCCCGTTGCCCGGTAGGCCGATCGGCTCTCGGTGTACTGCTGGGGCGAGATCTTGAGATCCGGAACCCGGCCGGCCTGGTGCTCGGCGTGCAGGTGCTTCAGGAACGGCACGCACCACTGGCACCCCGTGCCCGCGCCGAAGCACTCGCTGAGCAGGCTCGCGACTGGCGGGTTCTCGCGCAAGAGGTACGTCCGCAGCTTGCGCAGCGAGACGCGGAAGCACAGGCAGACGTGGTCGTCGGGGTCCATCGCACCGAAATCGTATCGAAACAAACGCCCCCTGCTGCGCGAGCGGCCGGGGGCGGGCATGATCGAGACAGGGGTTGCTGACGCTCAGCGGCGGCGACGGACGCACACGGGCACGCCCAGCGCGAGTGCCGCGAGCCCCGCGGGCGCGGGGACGAGCAGAATCTGCCCACGGATCTCGCCGCTGGGGAACTGGGACGTGTGGAAGTTGAAGTAGTACCCGCCGGCGAAGAGGTCATCGACCTGCGCCGTGGTCAGGCCCGACCACGAGTCGCTGCCGGAGGTCGGGTAGGCGCCGCTGGCGAAGCCGAAGACGATCGGGCCGTTGGTGCCCGCGTCGCCGTCGTGGATGTGCGCACCGGGCGCACCCGGCGTGCCGAGCAGCCCGACGATCTCCCATGCGAACGAGAAGGTGTTCGTGTCGGAGTCGTACGTGCCGGTCGCGGTTCCGGTCGCGGTGGACCCGCTCGGCGGGACTTCCTGGTCGCCGGTGAGTGTGGCGGTGAAGTCGAAGGTGTCGGCGCTCGCGAGGGCGGCCGAGAGGGCGAGCGAGGTCAGGGCGATACGAAACATGCGATCTCCTCTTTCGTGTGGTTGGGTACGGTTTCCAACCCCCATGCATGCCATGGCTCTCCCGCGACGCCACCGAAATCGCCGAGCGTTGGTGAGACTCCGCGATGTTCACGTGAAGGCCGGCGGCCGCACACCCCAAAGTGGTGACGACCAATGCGAAGCCAGCGGATCGCCGCGGGCCCGGAGCTAGTCCCGACGCGGCGTGACGATCGAGGGGTCGCCGAGCATGTGCTCGAGGATGTCGAGCACGCCGAAGACCTCGTCGAACGCCGAGACGTAGTCCGCGTGCGGCTTGAGCTCGGGCTTGGCGTTGGCGGGGCAGGCAAAGAAACGCACGCGCTCGCGGATCGCCATATCGCTCATCGTGTCGCCGATGCCGGCGAGCTGATGGGTCGCCAAGCCCGTCCGCCGCATGAACCGCTCGATGCCGGTCGCCTTCGACACGCTGGCGGGCTCGACGTTGATGCACGTCCAGGTCATCGCAATGCGGAAGGGCAGCGACCGCTCGGCGACGCGGTCCTGCAAGCGCCGCAGCACGTCACGCTCGAGCGCTTCGGGCCCCTCCGGATGGAAGAGCGTGAGCGATGCGGACTTGCCCTGCTCGAAGTACACCGACGGGAACGTGCGCTCGACCCAGCTGCGCTGCTCGGCCAGCGCTGCGAAGTACTCGGGCGTGAGCGACTGGTCGATCTCCCAGGTGTAGGTCTTCGGTTCGAAGAGGAACGCGCCGGCCTCGCACACGATCGGCAGATCGAGCGCGCCGACCATCCGCGCGATCGCGTCGGCGAAGGGCAGCGGCCGACCGGTGCAGAGGGTCAGCAGCGGGCGATCGCCCTCGGTGCGCGCGCGGTGGTTGTGCTTGGCAACCGTCGCGAGCGCGCTGGCGCTGGCCTGGCCGATCGCCTCGGGGCTCAGGCAGCCGTCGACATCGCAAAGGATCGCGCGGATGTCGCGCGGCGCGCGGGGCTCGGCGGCTTCGTCGGACCGGGGCGGCTCGGGGGGCGGGGTTGTCATGTGGAGGCGAAGATCTGCATGCGGTGGGAGTGGGCGCGCAGGCCGTGGGCCTCGGCGAGACGGTCGCGGATCGCCTCGAGCTCGGGGTCGCTGACCGCGATGACCTCGCCCGTGTCGGTGTTGATCAGCAGGTCGTTGGGGGCCCGCCCGTAGGCGAGGATGTAATGGGCCTGGTCCTGGTTGAAGGGCACGCGCTGGATGATGCCCGCGTCTTGCAGGAGCTTGATCGTGCGGTAGACCGTTGCCTTGGACACGCGGAAACCGGAGCCCTTGAGATCGGCGACGAGCTGATCGGCCTGGAAGACGCGGTCGCGCTCGATGATCGCGTCGAGCACGCGGGCACGCTCGGGCGTGTACTTGTGGCCCTCGGCCTTGAGGCGCTGGCGGAAGACGGCGCACAGCGGCTCAAGGATCTCGATCGACGGTCCATCGTGCTCGGGGGCCATGGGCAGATCGTAGGGAAGCACTTCGGGGGGGTCATAGACTCGGGGCATGACCGGGGCTCCACCACGCACGATCGCCAGCCGAACGCCGACAAGCCTCAGTTGGGGCTCGTGGGCCGGGCTGATGACCGTCGCGACGCTGATCTGCGTCATGCTCGCCGCGTCGGCGGGCAACGACACGGCGCCCGGGCCCGTCGTGGGGGTGGCGCTGGTCGGTGCCGCGATGCTGATCGACGCGTGGCCCGCGTGGCTCTGGCTCGTCGCGGCCATCGGCATGGGTGGGGCCATCACGCGTTTGGCACCACGCGCGGCGGACACAGCGGCCCTGCGCGTGGGCGGCGGCATCGCGCTGATGCTCACGCTGACGTTCCTGCTTTCGTCGGCCACGCTCGCACCGATCGGCATGTGGGCCCTTGTGCTCGCGGGGCTCGCGCTCGGCGCGTGGGATTGCCGGGCGGCGCTTGGTCGTGGCTTTGGTGGGGGATTCGGCGGGGGTGACCGGCCGAGCGGCTGGTGGTGGCTTGCGGCGCCGGGCGTCGGGGTGTTGCTCGTCGCGGCGACCAGTGCCCCCGGATGGCTCTGGGACACCGAGGCCCGCGGGTACGACGTGCTCTCCTACCACCTGCAGCTCGTGCAGGAGTGGCTGGCCGAGGGCCGGGTCCGCACGTTCGAGCACAACGTGTACTCCTTCCTGCCCGGCTACATCGAGGCGGCGTTCGCGCACGTGGGCGTGCTCGGCGGGGCGAGCGGTCCGGCGGCGGGCGACCGCGTGTGGGGCCTGGTCGAGCACAACGGCCAGGGGCTGATCCAAGCGCAGGCGCTGCACGCGGGCATGACGGTGCTCGCCTCGTGGATGGTCGCGCGGGCGACCAAGGCGGCGTGCTCGCGCGGCGGCCTTGGTGGCAGGGCCTCGCGGACCGGCGCGGCGCTGGCGGGCGTGCTCGTGCTCGTCACGCCTTGGACGATCGTCGTCGGCTCGCTCGCGTACAACGAGATGGCGGTGGTGCTGCTCGGCGCAGCGGCACTCGGCGTCGCGCTCGATCGCGGGCTGACGGCGCGGGCGCGCGGGCTGATCGCGGGCGGGCTGGTCGGTGTCGCGTGCGGCGCGAAGCCGACGGCGCTGCTGTTCGTCGCGCCACTGGTCGGCGTCGTGATCTTGGTGCTGGATCGGCCCGGCATGGCGTGGCGCGCGATCGGATGGTGCTGCGTTGCGGGGCTCGCGGCGCTGCTGCCGTGGCTGATCCGCAACGCCGTCGCGTCCGGGAACCCGGTCTTCCCGCACGCCACCGCCTTCTTCGGCGCGGGGCACTGGTCGGCCGAGCAGGTCGCGCGGTACGCGGGCGGGCACACCTTCGACGGTTCGTGGTTCGACCGCGTCATGCTGCTCGTCGCCAAGGACGACGTGGGACGCGTGCGCGGCATCACGCACATCCAGTGGGGCGTGCTCTCGCTCGTGGTGCTCTGGTGCGGCGCGAGCGCGATCGTGCAGCGCCGCACACGGGGCGTTGGCGTCGCCGTCTCGCTGGGCACGCTCGCGCTGCTGCTGGCGTGGCTGGCGCTGACGCATATCCAGAGCCGATTCCTGCTTCCGATCGTGCTGCCGGCCGCGGTGCTGTTTGGCGTGACGGTGGCGGCGGGCGTGGCTGCCAGCCGAGGCCGGGCGATCGCGAGCGTGGGTGCGGCCATCCTGACGCTCGCGGTGCAGACCGCGGCGCTCGGGTGGGTGTGGCTCGGGCAACGCGGGGGCGAGCCGGCGGCGGTGCTCGCGGGCTGGGCCGGCGTGATGAGCGGCGAGCGGCTCGACGCCGAGCGCGTCCTCGCGTCGCCCTGGGGCACGCTCAACTTCG
>CAYQAD010000113.1:5120-8233 GCA_964415125.1 uncultured Phycisphaeraceae bacterium
GAGCGGCTCGACGCCGAGCGCGTCCTCGCGTCGCCCTGGGGCACGCTCAACTTCGCGCCGGGCATCGCAGGCGAGCGCACGCTGATGGTCGGCGACGCGACGGCGCTCTACACCGGCGGCGACGTCGTCTACCACACCACGTGGGACACCTCGCCGCTGGGCGAGGCGATGCGGGCGCACGGCCCGGAAAACCACGAGCAGATCACCGCGGCGATGCGCAGCCGCGGCATCGCGCTCGTGCTCGTCAGCGTGAGCGAGCTCGATCGGCTGCACGCGAGCGGGTGGTACGATCCGGACGTGACGGTCGATCGCGTGCGCGAGTGGCTCGTCGCGAGTGGAGAACGCGTGATGGTCTGGCCCGGGCGAGAACTGTGGCGGCTTCGATGAGCGAGGATGCGGCACACAGCGCGCGTGGCGGTCGGCGTCGCGCGCGCGCCCTGATCCAGGTCGGGGTCCAGGTCGTGGGGTTCCTTGCGGGGCTCGCGATGCTCGGCTGGTGCGCGAGCATGGCGCTCAAGGAAGAGAACCGCGCGCAGCTCGAGCGCTTGCTCGACGCCTCGCCGGCCAGCATCGCGGCGCTGGTGGCGCTTTGCGCCGCAACACTTGTGCTCAACGGCCTGATTTTTTGGACGCAGCTCTGCCCCGTGCGGCGGCTACGCCCCGCGGACGTGGTGGCGACCAACACCATCGCGACGCTGCTGAACTACCTGCCCTTCAAGCTCAGCGTGGTGAGCCGGGTGCTGATCCATAACCGCCGCGATGGCGTGCCCGTGCTGACAATCGGGGCGTGGCTCGGCGCGGTCGCGGTGACGTTCTTCGGGACGGTGGGCGTGGTCGTCGGCGCGGCGATGCTGCTCGGCGGCGTGACGCTTGCGTGGTGGGCGCTGGTGCTGCCGGCGCTTGGGCTCTGGGTCGCCGCGCAGTGGGCCGGGGCACGGCTGTTCGCGGGCGAGCGCGGACTCGGGCGTGTTCACGCCATCGCCGACCGCTTCGGCCCCGCGATGGTCGGCAAGCTCATGCGGTCCGGCGCGTTCGTGAACCTCCATGCCGGGCTCGACATGCTCGCGCATCCTGGCGCGACCGGGGGCGCGGTCGCCCTGCGCCTTGTCGACATGCTCGGGCAGGCGGCCCGGCTGATGGTCGCGGCGCACGTGCTCGGCGAGACGCTCGGGTGGGCGTCGGCGATCGTGCTGGCGGCGGGGCACTTCTTCATCGGCGTGGTCAGCCCCTTCGGGATGCTCGGCACGCGCGAGGCGGGGACGGCTGGGCTCGCGGGCTTGCTCACGCTGGCGGCCGGCGCCTCGGCCGCCGAAGCCGAGGCGGCCGCCGCGAGCTTCGCGGTGGCGCTGCTCATGGTCACGGCTGTGGAGGCGGTCGTGACCCTCGGCATGGGCGGGCTCGCGGTGGCGTGGCTCCGCCCGGATCGCCTGCTCAAGCGCGACGCGACGGGCGCGGCCGATCCCCTACTATCGCCCGATGCGGCTGGCACTGGCACAGATCAACCCGACCGTCGGTGACCTGGCCGGCAACTCGAAGCGCATCGCCGATGCCATCGTCGACGCACGCTGCGCGGGCGCCGACCTGGTCGTGCTGCCCGAGCTCGCGATCTGCGGCTATCCGCCGAAGGACCTGCTGCTTGAGGAGGGCTTCATCGAGGCGTGCGAGCGCACGCTCGAGGAGATCGGCAGCGCGCACACCCAGGGCATCGCCGCGGCGATCGGCTGCCCGATGGCGTGCGAGGGTCGCGGCGGCGGGGTGACCAACAGCGTCGTGGTGTATCGCGACGGCGTGCGCCTCGGGCGGTACGACAAGCGGCTGCTGCCGACCTACGACGTCTTCGATGAGGACCGCTACTTCACACCGGGCAACCGAGCGGTGGTGATCGACATCGCGGGCACGCGTGTGGGGCTGGCGATCTGCGAGGATCTGTGGCGCGGGCAGGACGCGGGGTTTTCGGGCCGATACGCCGAGGCGGCCGACCCGGTGACCGACCTGGTCGAGGCCGGCGCGGGCGTGATCGTGACGCCATCGGCGAGCCCGTTTGTGCTCGGCAAGGGCCGGCACCAGCGCGACATCTTCGCGCACCACGCGCAGCGCCACGGCGTGGTGGTCGCGGGCGTGAACCAGGTCGGGGGCAACGACGAGCTCGTCTTCGATGGGCACGCGGCGGTGCATGCCGAGGACGGCCGGCTGATCGCCGGAGGCCCGACCTTCGAGGAAGCGGTCGTCGTGTGCGACGTTGATCGCGCGGGCGCCGCCGGTAACAAGCACGCGGTGCGGGACGCACGCGTCGAGACCTCGGCGGAAGAGCTGGTGTTCGAGGCGTTGACCGTCGGCGTGCGCGACTACCTGCGCAAGACAGGATTCAAGGACGTCGTCATCGGCCTGAGCGGCGGCATCGACTCGGCGGTGGTCGCGGCGATCGCCGTCGCGGCGCTCGGCCCCGAACACGTCGTGGGCGTCTCGATGCCGGGCAAGTACTCGAGCGAGCACAGCAAGTCCGACGCGATCGATCTCGCACAACGCCTCGGCATCGTGTGCCCCACCGCGCCGATCGCGCCGCCCTTTGACGGCTTCCGGACCACGCTCGATCGCCTCTTCGCGGATCTCGATGCGCCGATGCTCGGGGCGCAGCTGCCCGACCTGGCAGAGGAGAACCTGCAAAGCCGCGTGCGTGGGACGCTGCTCATGGCGGTGAGCAACCGGACCGGGGCGCTCGTGCTCACGACCGGGAACAAGAGCGAGGTCGCGGTGGGCTACTGCACGCTCTACGGCGACATGAACGGCGGGCTCGCGGTGCTCAGCGACGTGACCAAGGGCATGGTCTATCGCCTCGCGCGGTGGATGAACGAGCACCACGAGCGGGCCGGCTTCGCCGTGCCGCCCGTGCCGGAGTCGACGATCACGAAGCCGCCCAGCGCCGAGCTCGCGCCGGACCAGAAGGACTCGGACTCGCTGCCGGACTACGACGTGCTCGACGAGATCGTGGCGCGGCGCGTCGAGGGCCGACAGTCGATCGCTCGGATCACCGAGGAGACCGGATTCGATGCCGAGACGGTGCGACGCGTCGCGCGGATGATCGACATCAACGAGTACAAGCGCAAGCAGTACGC
>CAYQAD010000114.1:0-8182 GCA_964415125.1 uncultured Phycisphaeraceae bacterium
CGACGTTGAAGATCGCCGGCTCGTTCATGTCGTTCCACACGCCGTCGATGCCCGTTGCCATGTAGTCGGCGTACAGCGTCTGCCACCACGCACGCGTCGCCTCGCGGGTGTAGTCGGGGAAGACGCACATGCCCGGCCAAACCTCACCCTGGTAGGGCGTGCCGTCGGCAGACTTGACCCAGTGGTCGCCCGCGGTGCCCTGGTCGTACACGAAGTACCCGGGCTCGGCCTTGATGCCCGGATTGATCATCCACACCGTCTTGAAGCCTTGTGCTTCAAGATCCGAGTTGAGCCCGGTCGGGTTCGGGAACTTCGCCGGGTCGAATGTGAAGCACTTGAACGCGTCCATGTAGTCGATGTCGATCCAGATCACGTCCGCGGGAATGCCGCGCGTGCGGAAGCCCTCGGCGATCTCGCGCACCCGCGCGTCGGGCTCGTACGAGTACCTGCACTGGTGGTACCCGATCGCCCACTTGGGCGGCATGTCGATCGTCCCCGTGAGGTCCGCGAGCTGGCGCAGCACGTCCTGCGGCGAATCGCCGTCGAGCACATACACCGGGTGCTCCACACCCTCGGCCGCGAAGCGGATCACGCCGGGCTCGGTCTTGTCCACGAGCGTGCGGTACGTCGTGTCCGCGAGCACGCCGAACGAGCTGCCATCGCCACGCACCGCGAGCACCCACGGGTGGGATTGGTAGAGCGAGGGCGAGTCGTAGCCGTAGGCGTACGCGTCGGTGTTCCAGGTGATGGTGCGCCGGCCGTTGCGGAGCAGCTGGCCGGGCACCTCGCCCGTGCCGTACAGCGACGTGCCCGGCTCGATCGTGATCGTCGTGACCTGTCGCCCCTGCTCGTCGGTCGAGAACTCGGGCCGGACCGGGAAGCTCTCGGCAACGGCACCCTGCGCGTCACGCGGCGACTCGAGCGCGAACGAGGGCAACGCCGACTGCTTCGCCTCGGGCGACGGGTAGAACCGCGCGATCCGCTCGCCCACCGTCTCGGCGACGACCTGCGCGTGCGCCGTCGCTGCGGCACCCAGAACCGCAAGGAGCGCCAACGCCCGACGACCGGACTTCAAACCGCCACGATTCCGGATGCCGAGGTGCGGTGTTACGGTCGGACGATGCGCTTGCATGGGCGTGGCTCCTGGGGTGTTTGACCCTGGTAACGAGCGAGATTGGTCCGAGAGTATCAGCCGCCGGTGCGGATGCTGCAAGTCGATGCGGTGTAACCGATAACGAACAGAAGCGCCGCCCAGCCCACGATTCTGTCTGGTGTTTGTCACTGGATACTTGCATCTAGACCGGTCGTTGTGGCCTAATAGTCATCCACGCCCCCGAGCGGCCGATGAACAGGCCGACCACGGCGGGTGTTTCGTGGGGAGAGCGGCTGGCGCCCGAGGGAGTTGCGCCTGCCCAACATCATGAGATCGCGCGGCGGCGGGCCTCCCATGCCGCACCGCGCCCAGGAGGTCTTTGCATGCGTCGTGACGCGATTCGATGGACGTCGGTTCTTCTTGCCTCCGCCGCGGGTCTCGCGACCACGCCCGCCGCGGCCCAGAACGGCGAGACCTCCCCGGTCATGCTCCAGTGGTTCGAGACGCCCTGGGACGTCATCGAGCGCCGCATGCCCGACGTCTTCGTCGCGGGCTACGGCTCGTTCTGGCTGCCCCCACCCAACCGCGGACGCTCCACGCTCAGCGTCGGCTACGACTGCTTCGATCGATTCGACTTCGGCGGCCCCGGCTACGCCAACGGCACGATCTACGGCACCGTCGATTCGTTCGACGCCCTCGTCGACTCCATCCACGCCGCCAACGGCCTCGTCTACATCGACACCATCCTCAACCACAACTCCTTCCGCGAGAGCAGCGAGCAGTTCCAGATCGAGGGCGGCTGGCCCGGCTTCTGGATGGAGCCGAGCAACCCCGTCACCTTCAAGCAGCCCACCGACCCCTGGGGCGACTTCCACAACGGCATCGCCTCGGGCTATCTCCAATCCGAGAACCCCGGCGGCCCGCGCTACGACCTGCTCACCGGCGACCTCGTCGCGCTCGTCGATATCAACCAGGCGTCGGTCAACAACTTCATCCGCCACCCCGTCGCGCAGGGCAACCCGCTGAACATCCCCGCGGGCCAGATCCGCAACCGCCCCAGCCCCGACAACTTCGCGCTCTACCCCGACGAGGCGCTCACGCCCATGGTCGTGAACAACCCCGGCACCGCGCGCAACCCGGGCGCCAGCAGCTTCACCTTCCACCCCTTCAACACCGCCGACCCGATGGCCGGCGACCCGTACGTCGAGAACGCCACCGGCCTGCTGATGCGCTGGTCGCAGTGGGCGATGGACGTGCGCGACGTCGACGGCTTCCGCCTCGACGCCGCCAAACACGCGCCCTCCTGGTTCTGGGACACGTTCTTCGATTCCGCGGTCCACATGCGCCGCACCACGCCCGACGGCCGGCAGGTCAACCCGTTCTCGTTCGTCGAGTCCGTCGCGGGCAACTTCACCACGTTCAACGAGTACGTCCGCAAGGACGCCTTCGCCGACCGCGATGCGCTCGACCTGGGCGGCGCGGGCCAGCTCCGCGACCTGCTCAACAACCCGCTCTTCGAGACCTGGGGCGACGTGCTCAGCGAGCACATCGACACCGCCGACGACGGGTTCAACAACGGCACCGTCGGCGTGAACCACATGTTCAGCCACGACAACGGCACCATCGGCGACGGCGGCTCCGTACCCCCGATCGCCTCACACAAGGCCCAGGGCTGGCCCATGCACGCCTACTTCATGCTCCGCCCGGGCCCGGCGCTCGTCTATCTCAACGGCCGGGCCATCAACCGCGCCGCGGGCCTCTTCAGCCCGCGCGGCGGCACGTCGGTCGCCCTCGGGCTCGACCCCGACCCCAACCAGGACGGCTTCGCCGCCACCGGCGAGGGCACGCTCAACCCCGTCATCACCAACCTCGTCCAGATCCGCAACCAGTACGGCCGCGGCCAGTTCTTCCCCCTCAACGCGACCGACGCAACCAACCCCGGCCTCGACGACGTGATCGTCTACGAGCGCTCAACGCCCCAGTTCGGCGGCGCGTCGTACCCCTCGCAGTACACCTCCAACCTGCTCGTCGCCGCCAACAAGCGTTACGACTCGGGCATCGACACCCGCAACGTGCAGACGACCTTCCCCGCCGGCACCCGCCTCCACGAGCTCACCGGCAACGCCGCAGACCCGGCCGTCGACCCAACCAACTCGATCCCCGAGGTGCTCGTTGTCGACCCCGCCGGCCGCGTGACCATCTCCATCCCGCGCAACGTCACCGGCACCACCGAGACCAACAAGGGCTTCGTGGTCTACGGCCCCGCGGTGCCCGAGGGCCAGATGCAGTTCCGCGAGAACGGGCAGGTCGTCACCACCCAACTCGCGCCCGACAACGTCAACACGCCCTGGTTCCTCCGCCGCATCACGCCCGTGACGGTCATCACGGAAGACTCCTTCGAGATCGAGCTCCAGACCCAGCAGGCCGACCCGAACGACCCCGCGACCGATGACTTCGCGGCCTTCCGCATCGGCGAGGGCTACGTCGATTACAACAACAACGGCAACGCCGACTTCGACTTCCAGCAGGGCGTCCTCGCCGGCTACGAGAACTTCCTGACCGAGTCCAGCCCCCTCTTCACCGGCGGCACCGGCACCTACCGCCAGGTCATCGACGCGACCCAGCTCGCCGAGGGCTTCCATTACATCTCCGCCCTCGCCTTCCGCAACCGCCCCGCCAACTCGGCCCCGCTGTTCCGCGACTTCCGCGAGGTCATCTACGTCGATCGCACCGGCCCCGGCGTCGAGGGCGTGGACCTGCCCACGGAGATCACGTCGCCGCAGACCACCTTCGACGTCCGCGCCACCGACCCCACCGCCATCCGCATGCACATGCTCTGGAACGTCCCCGATGGCACCGACCCGCTGACGCTCGTCGACCCCTTCAACCGGGCCGTGCAACTCGACCGCTTCGACTACGAGCTGACCGTCAACACCCCCACGCCCACCGGCGTGCTCACCGTGATCGCCTTCGAGCGCTCCGGCAACACCTCGCGCACCGACTTCCAGATCGGCACGCCCGCGACCTGCGATGCCGACATCACCACCGACGGCACCGCCAACGGCATCCCCGACGGCACCGTCACCCTCAGCGACTTCTCCTACTACCTCGGCCTCTGGGGCGCGTCCGATCCCGCCGCCGACATCACCACCGACGGCACCGCCAACGGCATCCCCGATGGCTCGGTCACGCTCAGCGACTTCTCCTTCTACCTCGGGCTCTGGGGCGCGGGCTGCCCGTAAGCCCCACGCAGGCTCCGAGCCCACCGCACCCTGATCGGGCCGACCCGATCCGGGCAGAACCTCGCCCGTCCTGACGGGTGAAAACGCGACAATCGCACGCGCGGGCCCACACGGTGGGCCCGCGTTGTTCTTTGCGCTTGACCGCACGCCCTCGCGCCGTTGTGCTGCCCTCGCGTCCGACCGTCGCCCGGCGCCGGCACGCGCCGCCCAACTGGGCCCGACACGTCCCGGCCGGGACCAAGAGAGGAGACTAAGGCCATGCATCGCTGTACGCCTGGAATCATCGCCGCCGCGGTGTGCACGTGGGCGAGCCCCGCTGCAGCCGGGAACGTCACCGGCACGCTCACCGCCTGGCAGCCCGTCACGATCGAGTACGCGGGGCCAGCCTCGGGCGAGTTCGCCACGCCCAACCCCTTCCTCGACTACCGACTGCAAGTGACATTCACAGGCCCATCGGCGCAGACCTACGCCGTACCCGGGGCCTTCGTCGGTGACGGCCAGGGCAACGGCACGGGCAACGTGTGGCGCGTTCGCTTCACGCCCGACGAGCCCGGGCAGTGGTCCGCAGTCGCGTCCTTCCGCTCGGGCCCGAGCGTCGCCGTCGCCGTGCTCGCCGACGATTCGCCCAATCCCGCCGCCGGCACGCCCGCCGCCTTCGACGGCGAGGCCGACCAGTTCACCATCGCACCGCCCGACACCAGCGCGCCCGGCTTCCTCGCCAAGGGCCGCCTCGCCTACAACGGCACGCACTACCTCACCTTCGCCGACGGCAGCGCCTTCATCAAGGGCGGCGCCGACAGCCCAGAAAACTGGCTCGGCTACTACGGCTTCGACAACACCTCATCGGCGAACAACCGCGGACCCAACACGCCCGACCGCCTCCACCGCTACCCCACGCACGAGGCCGACTGGAACCCGGGCGACCCCGACTGGGACTCGCCCGACACCCCCGAGCCCAACGACGGCCGGCGCATCATCGGCGCGCTGAACTACCTGCACTCGGTCGGCATCAACACCATCTACTTCCTCCCCATGAACATCGGCGGCGACGCGCAGGACACCTGGCCCTACGCCGACCCCGCGATCGATGGCTCGGGCAACACTGCCAACGACAACACCCGCTTCGACATCTCCAAACTCGAGCAGTGGGACATCGTCTTCAACCACGCCCAGTCGCTCGGCATCATGCTCCACTTCGTGCTCAACGAGGCCGAGGGCCCCAACAAGCTCGAGCTCGATAACGCCACACTCGGCACCGAGCGGCGCCTCTTCTACCGCGAGATGATCGCCCGCTTCGGCTACCACAACGCGATCGTGTGGAACATCAGCGAGGAGTACAACCTCTCGCTCAACCTGGGCACCACGACCGTGCTCGAGTGGGCCCGCGCGATCAAGGGGCAGGACCCCTACTCCACGCCCGTCACCGTGCACAATGCGGGCAATCCGTCGAACCCAACCGGCGGCCCGTGGGGCGCGTTCGTCGGCGAGCCCGACATCGACCTCACCAGCCTCCAATGGGCACGCGTCGCCGACGGATGGGGCGAGATCGTCGCCGACTACCGCGACGCGAGCACACTCGCCGGCAAGCCCATCCCCGTCATGATCGACGAGCCCGCGAGCCCCACGCGCGATGTCGCCGACTTCGACGACTTCCGCAAGCGGGTCATCTGGGATGTGCTCATCTCAGGCGGCGGCGGCGAGTGGTTCATTAACAACCGCGACCAATCCCTCGAAGACTTCCGCGAGTTCGAGAAGATCTGGCTCGAAACCACCTATTGCCGACGCTTCATCGAGCAGAACCTGCCCTTCACCGAGATGACGCCGAGCCGCGATCTCGTCGCCGGCGAGTCGAGCACCTTCGGCGGCGCGGAGGTCTTCGCCAAGCCCGGCGAGGTCTACGCGATCTACCTGCCCGACACCACGAACACCGGCTCGCTCGACCTGACCGGCCACGCCAGCCCGTTCACCCTCCGCTGGTACAACCCACGCACCGGCGCGTTCGAGGGCTCGCCGGCGATGCTCACGGGCGGCACTGCCGCCCCACTGCCCGCGCCCCCCGCGGAGGTCGGCCAGGACTGGGCGGCGCTGGTCGAACTGGGCGCACCGAAGCTGTTGTTCGTCCGCGGCGCCGATCGCAGCGGCGGCTTCCTCGAGGCCGGCAACGACGCGGCCCGCACCGAGCAGCTCGCCGACATCACCAACACCAGCACATCGTCACCCAACCGCGGCTGGTTCGAGCTCGCCGAGGCGCTCCGCAACGACGGCTTCGAGGTCGAGCAGATCATCGAGCCGCTCGCGCCGACCGATCCGCCCACGGGCCAGACCGCCGGCGCGCCCGTGCCCTTCGAGACGCTCGATCTCACGCAATACGCCGCGATCGTGCTCGGCTCGAACAACGCCGTCTACGAACCCGCGCAGATCGACGCGATCGAGGGGTACATCCTCGCCGGCGGCGCGGTGCTGTTTATCTCCGATGCCAACTTCGGCGGCTCGTGGAACGACGCGCCCGACTCCGACCAGCAGTTCCTCGACCGCTTCGGCCTCGTCATGCAGCAGGACCGCGGCACCTATGCCCTCGAGCGCGCCGCGGGCGACTTCATCGTGCCTGACCACCCGATCCTCGCGGGCGTCGACTCGTTCGACGGCGAGGGCGTCTCGCCCGGCGTGGTGCCGGCGACCGACGTGCAGGGCGTTGAGACCACGCTGCTCGTGCGCGCAAAGCCCGGCGCACAGACCCGCGACAACAACGGCAACCCCGGCTCGAGCCGGCCCGTCGGGCCCGCCGACGCGGCCCTCGCGATCGCCACCGCCGGCGAGGGCCGACTCGCGATCCACTTCGACCGCAACACGTTCTTTAACCTCGGCGGCGCGGGCACCACCATCAACCGCCTCGACAACCGCACCTACGCCCTCAACCTCTTCAACTGGCTCGCATTCGGCGGTGAGGCACCCGAGCCGCCCGACCCGACCGACTGCAACGACAACGGCATACCCGACACCGACGAGCTTGGCGCACAAGGTCTGCTCGGCGAGTACTTCGACGGGCTCGAGTTCAACGGTGAGCGCCGCGTGCGCATCGACCCTGTCGTCGACTTCGACTTCGGCACCGGCGCGCCCTACCCCGATTGGGACGGCAACACGTTCAGCTGCCGATGGACCGGCTTCGTGCGCACGACCATCGCCGGCGACTACCAGTTCTTCACGACGACCAACGACGGCGCACGCCTGTTTGTCGACGGCGTCCAGCTTGTCGACGCGTGGCAGGACCAGACGCCCACCGAGTTCGGCGGCACGATCACACTGCCCGCCGATGCGTGGGTCCCCATCCGCATGGAGCACTACGAGGGGCAAGGCACGGCCGTCGCCCAGCTGCGATGGCAGCCGCCGGGGGGCGCGAAGCAGATCATCCCCGCGACAAGCCTTACGCCCACGCTCGATACCAACGGCGACGGCACACCCGACGAGTGCCCCTGCCCCTCGGACCTGACCACCGACGGCACGGCCAACGGCATCCCCGACGGCGTGACCACACTCAGCGACTTTTCCTTCTACCTGGGACTCTGGGGTGCCGCCGACCCCGCGGCTGACGTCACGACCGATGGCACCGCCAACGGCATCCCGGATGGCTCGGTCACGCTCAGCGACTTTTCCTTCTACCTCGGCCTCTGGGGTGCGGGCTGCCCGTAGCTCGCACACGCGGCGTGCGCTCGTAGAAGAACAACAGCCCCGCGCGGGGCGGGGCTGTTGAGCGGACCATCCTTGGATGCAAGCGAGGCGTGCGCCTTACTTGATACCGTCCTTGTCGGCCATCATGCGGAGCATGCCGACGCAGCGATGGGCGTAGCCC
>CAYQAD010000115.1:0-8140 GCA_964415125.1 uncultured Phycisphaeraceae bacterium
ACCTGACCTCGGGAGATCACCAACGCCGCGCGTGGCAGGACCGCCCCCCGGGGAACTTCCGCGGAGTGTATGGGCCGCAGCGCCAGCGGTTTCACCCAATCGCCACGGATGCAGCGGGCCCGAATTAGTCGCAAACCCGCATCAGTCGTAGCGACGCGTCAGTCGTAGCCAAGATCCGCCAGGTCGTCCTCGTCCAGCCCTTGGTCGTGCCCGTACTCGTGCAGGATCGTGATGAGCACTTCCTCGGCGATGTCGGCGTCGGGCGCTCCCCAGCCGCCCGCGGCCGCGAGCACGCCCTCGCGGAACAGCAGCACGTGCGGCGGCGCGTCGGCGGGATCTTCCACCGATCGCTCCGTTATCGCCGCACCCGTGTACAGGCCGCACAGCTCGGTCGGATCGTCGCCCAAGTCCAGCCCCTCGTCGATCAGCGACGCCCATAGCGCCCCACTCGGCCGATCCTCCACGACCAGAGGCACCCGCTCGATCAGATGGTGCACACGCGCCGGCAAGCCGTGCACCACACGCTCCAGAATCTCATCAAACCGCTCACGCTCCGCATCGGTCATGCGTCGCCCCCCGCCGCGGACGTTGGCGCGTCGCTGCCCAAAATCTCACGCATGCTCTTGGCTCGCGCGATCAGCGCGGGCCTGAGCCGAACGACGTCCACCGTCAGGTTCGCAAGCCCCACCGCGAGCAGCAGCGAGCCGATGCCGATCACCGCCACCGCAACGAACGGCAGCACGTCCGGCCCGTCGAGCCGCTGGTACACCACCATCAGCGCCTCGCCCGACGCGGCGACCAGCAGGGCCGCGATCAAGGGTGTCAGCCGCTGGCGGTCTACCCGACCCGTGCGCATCGCCAGCGACCGCGTCAGCAGTGCGCGATAGCTCACGCGCACCGAGAGCAGCCACAGCACCCCGGCGAGCATCACCCCCACGCTCGCCATCGGGCGCGGGCTGCCGCGCGGCGGCGTCGACGCGAACGGGTTCGGCATCACGCGGTCGATCGACATCACGCTGTAGAAGCAGAACACCGCAAACGCCGCGGCCAGCACCCCCACCGCCGCGAGCCCCGTCCGCTTCCAGCTCAGATCCGCCATCGGGCGCACCAGCGCGATCGTGCCGAAGGCCGAGAGCGCCAGCGCCATCGTCGCCGCCATCGGCAGCACGCCGTGATCGACCACGCGCCCCGAGATCGTCGCGACAAGGTCTTGCCCGCGCATGAGCACCACAAGCAGCATGGCAACCATCGCGCCGCCCGCCCATATGAGCAACAGCCCCGCGGTCACGCGAGGCCAACGCACGGGGCGGAGGGTCTCGGCGTGGGGATCGACCACGAGCTGGATCGTCGCCCCCACCGCGAAGCCGCACTCCGGACAACTCGCCCGGATCGACAGGCCGCGGAGGTTGTAGCCGCACTGCGCGCAGATGAGATCACCGCTCAGCTCGGCGGCAACGTCTTCGCTCTGGATCGGCTCGCGCGGGATGGACGGGGACGGCGGGCACATCGGACGCCCAGCGTAGAGGCATCGGCACCTCCCCGCGCCTTCGTATACTGCCCCGCTCAAATCGCAGAACTTCAGGCCGCGTGCGACCGATCGCCCGCGCGGTGCGAAAGGTCTGGGCGGAGCGTGCCGGACGCACGCCGAAGCCAGACGATGGGGTGGGCATGGACGACCGAATCACGCGCCTTCGCGACAACATCTCTCGTGTGTATCTGGGCAATCCCGAGGCCGTCGACAGCGTCCTCTGCTGCCTGCTCGCCCGCGGGCACGCCCTCCTCGAAGACGTGCCCGGCGTGGGCAAGACCGCCCTCGCCATGGCTGTCGCGCGGAGCGTGGAGTGCCCATTTAGCCGGATCCAGCTCACGCCCGACATGCTGCCGAGCGACGTCTTGGGCGTCAGCGTGCTCAACCGCGAGACGGGCGCCTTCGAGTTCCGCCCCGGGCCGATCTTCGCGAGCGTCGTGCTCGCCGACGAGATCAACCGCACGACTCCCCGCACGCAGACGGCCCTTCTCGAGGCGATGAACGAATCCAGCGTCAGCATCGACGGCGTCGTCCACGACCTCGGCCGACCCTTCATGCTCCTGGCGACCCAGAACCCCTACGACTTCGAGGGAACCTACCCGCTGCCCGAGAACCAGCTCGACCGCTTCCTCATGCGCATCCGCGTGGGCTACCCCGACGCGGCGACCGAGCGCGACATCCTCCGCCTCCGCCCGGCCCAGAGCGTGCTCGGCGATCTCGAGCCCGTCATGCGTCGCGACGAGCTGATCGCCCTCCAGGACGACGTCGACGACGTGCGCCTGGCCGACGAGCTCATGGACTACATCGTCGAGATCGCCCGGGCGACGCGCGAGGACGACGACGTCCGCGTCGGCCTCAGCCCGCGCGGCTCGCTGGCGCTCGCCCAAGCAGCCCGCGCCACCGCCATGCTCAAGGGACGCGACTACGTCGTGCCCGAGGACATCACCGGCAACGTCGAGCCCGTTTGCGCCCACCGCATCATGGCGCGGGCTGGCAGCCTTGACGCGGGCGTCGGCGCACCGCCCGGCCTGCTCGATCGCGTGCTCGCCCACGTCCCAAGCCCCGTCTGAACCACACGACTCACCGCGACAACACACGCGCCAGACCACACGCGCAACACCAAAGGACACCGCACCATGGCACGAATCATCCGCATGGAGGGCACCGGCCCGGTCAAGGTCGAGCCGCAGGACAAGCCCGTGTTCATCTGCGCGTGCGGCCTGACCAAGAACTTCCCGTTCTGCGACGGCAGCCACAAGCCCTGCAAGGACGAAACCGAGGGCAAGACCTACCGCTACAACGCCGACGGCACGCGCGACGAGGTCGCCGACAGCTAAGCCTCGCCCGCGATGCGAGCCTGCTTCGCGAGCAGCTCGACGGGGTGCATCGCCCCGCGTGCAAGCCCGTCGTGCACCTGGTGCCGGCACGACGTGCCCGTGGCGACCACGATCGCGTCGGGCGCGTCGCGCAGCGCGGGGAACAGCGCCAGCTCACCGATCTGCATCGACAGGTCGTACCGGTCGGTCGTGAAGCCGAACGACCCCGCCATGCCGCAGCACCCCGTGTCGAGCACGCGGACGCGCGGCCCAAACGCCCGGCGCAGCAGCGCCGCCGACGACTCGGCGCCCCACAACGCCTTCTGATGGCAGTGCCCGTGGAAGAGCACCGTCTTGCCCGGGTCGACGAACTCGATCGCCCGCGGGTGCTCGTCCCAGTGGCGCTCGACGAACTGCTCGGGCAGCTCGCACAGCTCGGCCAGGCGCTCGCGCGTCTCGCGCGGCACGCCGAGCTTCAGGTCCAGCCAGTCGTCGCGGATCGCGCTCAGGCACGAGGGCTCGCACACCACGATGCCGGCGAGGTCGTCACGGTCCAGCAGCGGCAGCATCCGCTCGATCGTCCGCCCGATCATCGAGACCGCCTGGGGGAGCATGCCCGTTGACATCATCGCCCGCCCGCAGCAGCCGGGCGTGATCAGCTCGACCCGATACCCGCACGCCTCGAGCAAGCGGCGAGCCGCGAGGCCGATGCCCGGCTCGTTCGCGTCGGTAAAGCAGTCGGCGAAGATCGCGACCGTGCGCACGCCCGGCGAGGCCTTGGCGGTCTTGCCCCACCGCCGCCGCAACGGCTTGTCGAAGGCGGGCAACGACCGACGACGATCGACACGCATCACGCGCTCGAGCATGTACCGCGCGATGCCCGTGTTGTTCGCCGCGTTGGCGAGCCCAGGCGTGAGCGCGCCGAGCCGGTTGAGCGCGTGGATCGACCCGAAGAATCGGCTCTGCAACGGCACGCCCGTCTCGCGGTGCCGCTGGGCCTGATATTCGGCCTTGAGCCGGGCGATGTCCACGTTCGAAGGGCACTCGCTCTTGCACGCCTTGCACGACAGGCACAGGTTCAGCGTTTGGAGCGTGTCGGCGTCGTTGAAGTCCGGCGTGCCGGCGTTGGTGCGGCTGAGCTGCCCCGAGATCGCAAGGCGCAGCGCGTTGCCGCGCCCGCGGGTCGAGTGCCGCTCGTCGAGCGTCGCCATGTACGATGGGCACATCGTGCCGCCCGTCTTCTTTCGGCACACGCCCGCGCCGTTGCACATCTCCACCGCGCCGTCGAACCCGTGCTGATCGCTGTAGTCAAAGTACGTGTCGGTCTCGGGCACCCGGACCGGCGTGTCGCTCGGCAGCACGCGGAGCGACTGGGTCATCGACTCGATCGGCCTCGGTCGCGAGCCGTCCAGGTCGATGATGTTCCCCGGGTTCATCAGGTTGTGCGGATCAAACAGACGCTTCACGCGGTGGAAGAGCCCGACGATCTCGCGTCCGAAGTAGTCCTCGACGAGCGGCGACCGCACCCGGCCGTCACCGTGCTCGCCCGACATCACGCCGCCCAGCGAGCGCGCCAGCGCCGCGACCTCCACCGCGATCGAGCGGAGCCGATCCCGGTCGGACGCGTCGTGGATGTCCAGCATCGGGCGCACGTGCAGCACACCAACCGAGGCGTGCGCGTAGAACGCCGCCCGCGTGCCGTGCTCGGCCACGATCCGCTTGAACTCGCGCACGAACTCGGGCAGCCGCTCCGGCGGCACCGCGTTGTCCTCGACGAACGTGATCGGCTTTCGATTCCCAGGCACGCCGTGCAGCAGCGGCTCGCCCGCCTTGCGCAGCTTCCACGCCCGGGCCATCGCATCGGCGTCGGTGTACGTCGCGATCGCGGCGCCCGGAAAGATCGAGCGCAGCCGATCGAACGACGCCTCGATGTCGGCGAGCCCCTCCTCCGAGAAGTACTCGACGTAGTGCAGCGCCCGCAGCGGCTTGCCGCCGGCCGGCGCGGGCATCAGCTCGACGTACCGCCGGTACTCCGTGTTCGCCGCGGCGAGATCGATCACGTTGTCGTCGAGCAGCTCGACCGCGGCCGGCGCGGTCTCGAGGATCGGACCCACCGCGTCGATCGCGCCCTCGAGCGAATCGAAGGAAATCACCGCGAGCCCCTTGGCCCGCGGGATCGGGCGGAGCGAGAGCGTCGCGCCAAGCGTCGTCGCGAGCGTGCCCTCCGAGCCGCACAGCAGGTGGGCAAGGTTCAAGCGCTCGCCGTCCGGCCCGGACGCATCGAGCTGCTGCACGAGCATGTCCAGCGCGTACCCCGCGTTGCGACGGACCGTCTTGGGGAAGCGTTCGCGGATCAGCGCCGCGTGCTGCCGCAGCATCGGGATAAGCTCGCCGGCGATGTCGCGCACCCGCGAGTCGCGCAGGTGCGCCCCGGCCTCGAAGAGCACGCGCGTGCCATCGGCCAGCCCCGCGTCGATCGCCAGCAACGACTCGCTCGTCCGGCCGTAGCGGATGGAGTGCGAGCCCGCAGCGTTGTTGCCGATGCACCCGCCCACGTTCGCGTGCCGCGACGTCGCCGGGTCCGGCGCGAAGAACAGGCCCGTCGGGCGGAGCCGATCATTGAGGTCGTCGACCGTGATGCCCGGCTCGACCCGGCACGTCCCGCCCGCCTCGTCGACCTCGAGCACGTTCGTGCAGTTCGGCGAGAGATCGATCACCACCGCGTTGTTGGTGCATTGCCCGGCGAGCGATGTGCCACCGCCGCGCGGGAGCATGGCGATGCCGTGCTCGCCGCAATACCGGATCGCACGCATCGCGTCGGCGATATCCGCGGGGATCACCACGCCCGTGGGCTCGGCCTGGTACAGCGATGCGTCGGTCGCGTACAGCATGCGGTCGTGCAGGCCCAGCCGAACCTCGCCCGCCACGGCCGAGGCAAGGCCCGCGAGTTCCGGCGAAACAGCGTTGGGCGTCGGCATCGTCATGCGGTGTCACTGTATCGCCACCCGCAAGCGCCAGGCTGGGGAGTCACCGCGGGGTCACCCGACGCGAATCGATGGGGAACGCGCCCGAGCGCCGATGGTCTGTGCAGCAGGACCCGCGGCGGGGCCGACGGCAAGTGCCGCCAGCCAACCAGCCACCCATGCGGGCCTTGCAAGGAGCACCACTCGTGACGCAGATCAAGCACACCTCCGCCCTCGCCTTGGTTACCGGGCTTGCGGTGGGCCTGCCCGCCGTCCTCGCCGCCGCCGCCACCGACCTGCCGGTTCGCGCGATCACACTCCACCGCTCGGGCGTCGCGAGCGTCGAGCGCCTCGGCACCATCACCGGCGACGACACCGTCACCCTCACCTTCGGCACCGACCAGATCAACGACGTGCTCAAGTCGATGGTCTTCGTCGACACCGGCGGCGGCACCATCGGCCGCGTGGGCTACGGCTCGCGCGAGCCGATCGCACGCCGACTCGCGAGCTTCGGGCTCGACATCGGCGACAACCCGAACATCGCCGACATCATCAACCGCCTCCGAGGCGAGCGTGTGCGCCTCAAGACGCCCGAGGGCACGACCGAGGGAACGATTCTCGGCGTCGAGCACCGCAAGGAGGCGAGCGACAGTGGCGACGTGCTCGTCGACGTCTGGCATGCCAAGCTCGTCACCAGCTTCGGCATGATCCGCATGGTGCGCCTCGACGACCTTCGCGGCATGGAGCTGCTCGATGAGACGCTCGCCGAAGAACTCGCGGCCGCGCTCGCCGCGCTCGCCTCGGGCCGAAACGACCGCACCGCCGACATCACGCTCGACCTTCGCGGCACGGGGCCACGCGACGTCGCGATCTCGTACGTGCAAGAAGCACCCGTGTGGAAGACCAGCTACCGCATCGTGCTGCCCGACGAGGACGCAGCGAGCCACGACGGCGTGTATGTGCAGGGCTGGGCGATCGTCGAGAACACCACCGACGAGGACTGGACCGACGTGCGACTGAGCCTCGCGGCGGGCCGACCGGTGGGCTTCACGATGGACCTCGCCGAGCCGCTGTACTCGCCGAGGCGGAAGCTTCCGGTGCCGGTGATGCCGGGCGTCTCGCCGAGGCGGTACGCGTCGGGCACCGCCGCTGAGGTCCGGCCGGTCTTGTACCCGGCGTCGCGCGTCGCGACTGCCGAGGCCGCGGACGGCCTCACCCCGCCTGTGGGCAGAAGTGCGGCTGGATTCGATCCCGAACTCCACTCCGACATGCAGGCCAGCCTCGGCATTGCAAGCGGCCGGGCAAACGCAAAGACGATCGCCGAGTCGATGCTTGCTGCCGCGACCGCCACGGACACCGGCCGAACCTTCCGCTTCGATCTCGACAGCCCCATCACTGTCGAACGCCAGGCGTCGGCGATGCTGCCCATCCTCGGCTCGACGATCGAGGGGCGGAGTGTGAGCGTCTTCACGCCCGGCGCCGGCATGGCCAACCCCATGCGGGCGGTCTCGATCGAGAACACCTCCGGCTCGCCCCTCATGGCCGGACCCGTCGCGGTCTACGACGGCGGGGCGTACGCGGGCGACGCGCCGATGGACTACGTCGCGGCGGGCGAGTCTCGCATCCTCGGGTACGCGGTCGATCTCGACGTGACGGTCACGCCCGAGGTCGCGCAGAGCCGCCAGATCCAGAGCGTCAAGATCGCCGACGGCATGCTCGTCCGCACCTCGAAGGAGCACCGCGAGACGACCTACACCGTCACCAACAACGACGAGCGCGAGGGCCGCACCGTGCTGATCGAGCACCGCCGCCTCGGCGGCTGGACGCTCGCCGGCGACGCCGAACCGATCGAGACCACGCCCGATGAGTACCGGTTCGAGCTCCAGGTCGACGCGAGCGGCAGCGCGACACTGACCACCGGCCAGCGGCGCACCACACGCCAGACCGTCGCGATGCTCGACGGCGACCTCCGCGAGCTCGCCGTGCTCGTCCGCGGCGGGCAAGCCTCTCAGGCGGTGCTCGACGCGGTGCGGGAGGCCGGGCGGCTCAACTCGGCCATCACAAGCACGAAGAACACGATCGCCGCCCTCCAGAACGAGGAGCGCGAGATCTTCCGCGACCAGGAGCGCATCCGCCAGAACCTCTCCCGCGTGCAGTCCAGCGGCGACCTCCGCGCTCGCTACCTGCGCACGCTCGACGAGCAGGAAACGCGCCTCGTCGCGATCCGCGACAGCGTCGAAGCGGCCCAGGCAACGCTCGAGGCAAACGAGCTCGCCCTCCGCTCGTACCTGCGCGACCTCGACGTGGAGTGACGGCACTCGCCCGGCACCTTG
>CAYQAD010000116.1:0-8091 GCA_964415125.1 uncultured Phycisphaeraceae bacterium
CTCGTGGATGAGCACGCGCGCGATGCCGAGGCGCTGCTGCATGCCGCGGGAGAGCGATGAGACGGGCGCGAGGCGCTTCTCGGTGAGGTCGGTCAGCTCGAGGACGGATTGGACGAGTGCCTTGCGCCGGTTGCGCTTGATGCGGAAGGCGGCGGCGAAGAATTGGAGGTACTCGTCGACGACGAGGTCGTCGTAGACGCCGAGGAAGTCGGGCATATAGCCGATCGCGGCGCGGATGTCGTCGCCGCGGTGGCGGGTGTCGAGCCCGGCGACGGTGGCGGTGCCGGAGTCCTGCGTGAGCAGGCAGGAGAGGATCTTCATGGTGGTGGACTTGCCGGCGCCGTTGGGCCCGATGAAGCCGAAGATCTCACCTTCCCCGATGGAGAGTGTGAGCGCATCGAGCGCGGTGAGCGAGCCGAAGCGTTTGGTGAGCTTGGTGCATTCGATCATGGCGTCTCGATCCCGGTGTCTCGATTATGGCGTGGCCTGCTCGGGCGTTTCGTTCTCGGCGGGGGGCAGGTCGACCGGCACGAGCATGCGATGGATGGTGGTGCGTTGCATGGGCAGGGGTGTGGTGTCTGCCGCGGCGGCGAGCGAGCCGCCGGTGATCTCTTCGAGGTAGGTGATGGTGACGAGGGCGTGCGTTCGGGCTTGCAGGCGGTCGGCGATCGCGCTGTTGCGCGTGAGCGCGCCGGGCAGGGCGGCGGCCGCATCGGTGGGTGTGCGCCGGCCTTTGGGTGCGGTGAACGACTGCGCGACGGTGTCGCGCGTGTGCAGCGCGGGTGGATAGCCGCTGCGGCGGAGCGTGTAGCCGGTCGGGGCTTGGGTCAGTTGGTAGCGCTGGCCGTCGTAGTCGACGTGGCTGTCGCCCGTGTGCAGCACGACCTCGCCCTGCCGCGCGTCGATCTCGGGGATCCGCAGGACTGGCGGGTCGGCGGTGAAGTCGAGCGTGGGGCGCTGGTCGCTTGGGGCGGGCGGCTCGTCGGTGAGCAGGAGGCGCGCGGTCCAGAGCGGCGAGCGGACCGCGGAGCGCAACGCGAGGCTTCGGGCGCGCGTTTCGGTGTCGGCGATGGGCGTGAGCGCGAGGGCGGGGAGGCTTGGGCGGGCGTCGTTGAAGTTTGGCACGGGCGAGACGCCGCGAGTGGTGCCGGGGAGGGCGGGCAGCGAGACGCGGGCGTCGTCGTTGGAACTGATGAGCGTGAGGTCGGTCGCGCAGGCGATGCCCTCGGTGTGATCGACGACGCGCAGGGCGACGGCGTTGGTCGTGCCGGAGCGGATGAGGCGCGGCGCGGTGGCGGCGAGCACGCTGGCGATGCCGATCCAGGCGAGGGCGGTGAGCCAGGATCGGTGGCGTCGCTTGAGCGCACCGAGCAGGAGGTAGTCGACCGGGCCGACGAGCAGCGCCAGGGCGAGGGCGGCGATGATGAGGATGGGCACGAACCCGAGCGAGATCGTGGTCCCGCGTGAGAGGAAGTCGCCGACGGTCGAGATCGCCTCGGCCTCGGCGAAGGTTGCGCCCGAGCGCGTGTACCAGCGGTTGTAGTTCTCGCCGCGGTGGACGAAGAGTTGCTCGAGCGCGACAGCGGCGATCGCGGCGGTGTGCTGCGCGCTGAGCACGGCGGGGACGCGGTCGAGGGGTGTGGCGATGACGGTGAGCGTGCCGAAGCCGACCGGGCCGGTGGCGACGAGCGCCTCTGGGCCCATTTCGGAGGCACTGGCTTCGGAAGTGCGGGCTTCGGAAGTGCGGGGCGCGGGGGTGCCGGGCTGGGCTTGTTCTTCGTCCCAGCGCCAGCGGGTGGTCCAGACGGGGTCGATCGGCGTGATGGGGCGGGCGACGATCGAGGGGGCGAGGGGTATCTCGATCGAGCCGGGCGGGTCGATGGGGACGGTGCCCGGCGAGGGCTGGTCGCGGCGGGAGGCGCTGTTGAACGCGGGGTCGGCCGCGGCGTGCGTGCGGATGGTCGCGATGCTTGCGAGCGCGGGCGGCGGGGCGCGGGTTTGCGGGGGGCCGAGCAGGACGGGCGCGGGCAGGCCTGCGATCCATGGCTCGATCGCGGCGGCTGGGTCGGTGGCGATGAGCGCGACGCGACCGCCCGCGATGAGATGCTCGGCGAGCGCGTCGCGTGTGGCGGGGGGGAGTTGCTCGGCGGCGTCGACGATGACGAGCGTCGCGGCGTCGTAGGCGTGGCTGTCGCGGGGCGCGAACTCGGGGGGGATGTTCACGTAGGCGGGCGGATCGCTGACGACGCCCGAGTCGGCGCGTGCGCGGCGGCGCCATTCGCTCGCGGCGGCGTCGAAGAACGATCGGCCGATCATCACCACGAGCGGGCGGTTGCCCACGGGCTGGGCCATGAGCATGTTGTCGCGCCGGCCCGGCGTCTGCGTGAAGGTGGTTGCGAAGCGTCGGCCCCGGTCGGGGATGACGGTCGCCTGGATGGTCTGCAAGCTCTGGGGCACCGCGGCGAAGAAGTCGATGGTGGTTGGTGTGCCGGGCGTGGTGGCGTAGCGCAGCGCGATGTCGGCGGCTTGGGTGGAGTCCTGCGGCAGCGTGAGGATGATCGTGCCCGCGGTGGGTGTGGGCAAGGGGTGGTCGATGGTGAGCGTGATGGGGTTGATGCGCTCGGCGACGTAGTTGCCAGAGAAGCCGATGGTGAGCGTGAGCGACGGGCGCTCGGCCGGGCCGCCGAGGCCCGGGATCTGGGCGCGGGCGGCGGCGGTGACACACGCGAGCACGGCGAGGGCGAGCAGGGCGCTGCGGGCCGGTTGAGCCGGGGCGGCGTGTGCGAGGCCTTGCTGCGGGTGGGTCATAGGTAGACCTTGCGGTTGTAGACGTACCACTCGAGCGTGAGCAGCCCGATGCCGGCCAGAAGGATCCAGGGCCAGAGCTCGCGGGCGGCGGTGCGTGTGCCCTCGGTTTGTGCCTGGACTGTTTGGGAGGCGAGGGCGAGCGATTTCTGCGGGGCGATGTCGCTCTCGCGCGGGTCGGCGAGGTTTGCCGCGATGGTTCGGGTGGGTCGCGAGTCGATGACCGCGTCGGTGGGGCCGGGGTCGCCGGACCATGTGAGCGTGTAGAGGCCCGCGCGATCGATGGGGCCGAAGACGACCCGGCCGTCGGCGGCGGGCTCGAGCGATGCTGGGCGGCCGGTGGGCGTCTGGAGCTGGACGTTGCTCGCGCCGGCGGGCAGGCGTGTCGCGAGGATGCCCCCCGGGCGGAGCTGGCTGGCGCGATCGAGCGTGAGGTCGGCGGCGAGGTGGTCGATGCTCGCAGCGAGGAAGACGACGAACGAAACGTCAAAGGGCCAGGTGCTCTCGGCGGGGTCGAAGGTGGCGACGATCGCGCGGGTGTCGGGCCCGATCAGCTCGGCGATCGCGGGGCCCTTGTCGGTGCTGGCGAGGACGGTGATGTTCGCGCCCTCGGCGGGCGTGGCGAGGCGTGTCTCGGCGAGGACGAGGGCGTCGAGGACGAGGGGCGCCATGACGGGGTGGTCGCGGCGCGTGTCGATGATGGTCGAGGGCTCGCCGATGCCGCCGTCGATGAAGCCGAGCGGGGGCGGCGGGAGTGCGCCGAGCACGAGGTGCCGGCCGGGCGGGAGCGATTGGCCCTCGGGGAGTGAGGGCAGCACGCGGTCGAAGATCGTGACGTCGAAGGTGTCGAGCGCGCCGGTGGTGCGCGCGGCGGCGTACTGCTCGGGCGTGAAGAACGAGAGCTGCGCGAGCGGGAGGCCCGCGAGCGCCGCGGAGAGGTAGAGGTCGCCCTGCGTGACCACCGCGACGGCCGTGCGCCGAGCCGGCGGCACGACGACCCAGCCGGCGTCGTCGGAGGGCAGCGCGTCGGCGAGGTCCGCAACGCCCGCCCCACTGCTGCTGACGCGGGCGGCGATCGTGGCGGCCTGGCTGCGCGTGAGGCGGAAGACCACGCCCGTCGTGCCGGGCTCGGGCGGCGCGCTCTCGGGTGCGCCCTGGACTCGGGCGGCCGCGGGGATGGTCGCGGGGAGGATGCGCTCGACGATGCCGTCGATCGCGAGCTCGATATCGGCTTGCACGGGCGTCTCGGCGGTGGAGAGCAGGCCGACGAAGACGGAGAGCTGGTCGGGGTTCTCGTAGTTGCGCTGGGCGCGGATGCTGGTGATGGCGAGATTGGCAACGGGCGACTCGCTGTCGGTGGCTGTGCGCCCTTGGGGGTGGTAGATGATGCGGTCGTCGGGTCCGGGCAGGGCGTTTTCGGCGTCGGGGAGGCGGCCGTCGGAGAAGAGGTGCAGCGTCGCGGGCGGGCCGGCGGTGATGCCGAGGTCGAGGATGTTGCCGGTGCGGTCGTCGACGTATCGGCGGGTGGGCGCGTGGGCCTTGGCGAGGCGGAAGGCTTCTTCGAGGCGCGAGGGCGCGTCGGTCGGCTCGATGGACTCGATTGCTGCACGCAGGGCGGCGGCGTCGGAGGTGAACTGCGCGCGCACGTCGGCGGCGGTGTCGAATGCGATGACCATCGCCTGGTCGCCCTCGCCGCGCTCGAGCAGGCCGGGTGCCCGGAGGGCGTCGACGATGTCGAGCGCCTGGCGCTTCGCGTCGTCGAGGCGGGTGGGGCCTTCGGCGTCGGTCGCGTTCATGGAGGCGGAGCGGTCGATGAGGATGATGTGCCGGGTGCCGACGCCCATGTCGCTGGGCAGCTGCGGCTGGGCGAGGGCCGTGAGCAGCGCGGCCAGCGCGATGAGCTGCAAGAGCAGGAGGATGTTTCGGCGGAGGCGCTGGAAGGGGGCGTTGGCCTGCATGTCCTGGATGGACTTCTTCCAGAGCAGGGTGGTGGAGACCTCGACGTCGCGGCGACGGAGCTTGAGGAAGTAGAGGATGACCAGCGCGGGGATCGCGATGGCGGCGGCGGTGGCGGCGAGTGTCGGTGTGAGCCACGTCATGGGGTGGACTCCGCTGAAGTGGGTTCAACGCGATGGTCGCGATGGGCTCGATGGATTGGGATGTCGCGCGTGGTCCGGCGACCCAGCGGCTCCGGCGACGCGAGCGTGTTCGGGTCCGCGTACCGAACTGCGACCAACGCGTCGTCGGTGAAGTAGAAATCGAGCGAGCCCCAGCCGGGTGAGTAAACGTCGTTGGACAGGTACGACGTGTCTCGCACAGGGACCGAGAGCATGCGCCTCGCGTTACCCCATGCCGGATGCGGCTCGGCATCGCCCTCACGCACCCGAAGCCGCGCCCTGCACGCCGCACGCTCGACCTCCGCCACGGACATGCCGGTCGCGAACGAATCGGAAACGCGCGCGTCGAACACGATGGGATCGAGATCGGTGTTGACGGGCGACGTGTGCCCGCACCCACCGGCACACAGCACGACCATCGTGCCCATCGCGACCATCGCGACCATCGCGTTGAGTGGCTTTGCGTTCATCGCAAGACACCCCGGCGGCGCAGGTAGTCGAGCAGCAGCGTGTCGATCGGTGTTGCGCTCGACACGGTCAGCGAGTTGATATCCCGTTGCGCGCAGAACGTTCGGAGCTGGTCGCAGTACGCGGCGAGGTTGGCCTTGTAGCGCTTGAGCAGGGGCGCGGAGATGGTGACCTCGGCGGTGTCGGCGTCCTCGATGTCTTTGAGGCGCAGGTCGCCGGCGATGTCGGGCTCGAGCTCTTGGGGGGACAGGACTTGCAGGGCGAAGACGTCGTGGCCTCGGCCGACGAGGAGGCGGAGGCCGTCCTCGTAGCCCTCCTTGAGCATGAAGTCCGAGAGGACGATCGTGACGCCCCGGCCTCGGCGGGCCAGCGCGATGCGCTTGCACGCGGCGCCGAAGTCCGTGCCGCCCTCCGGCGTGACGCTCAGCAGGAAACGCGAGAGGTCGTGCACGCGGCGCCGGCCTCGGAGGTCGCGGATGGACTGGCTGCCGACCGTGTTGTTGTCTGGTGTCGCGGTCGAGCCGGCGAGCGTGGTGCAGGCGACGCGGTTGAGGTTGACCAGGCCCAGAAAGCCGAGGGCCATGGCGGTGCGTTGCATGAAGAGGAACTTGTTGGGATCGCCGCAGTCGGAGGAGGCGGAGGCGTCGAGGATGAGGTGGAGGGAGAGGTCTTCTTCCTCGAGGAAGAGCTTGAGGAAGAGGCGGTCGAGCCGGCCGAAGATGTTCCAGTCGATGTGTCGGAGATCGTCGCCGATGGCGTAGGGGCGGTGGTCGGCGAACTCGACGGACTCGCCGCGTTTCTTGGATCGTCGTTCGCCCTGGAGCTTGCCGGCGAAGATCTTGCGGCTTGCGAGATCGAGCTGGCCGAGGCGCGCCGACAGCGCAGGGTCGAGGATGTCCTCGATGCGCTGCGGACGGGTTGGGCTTGGGGTGGGGAGCATGGGAAAGAGTCTTTCAACGCGATGGGCGCGATGGGCTCGAAGAGGAGGGAGCGAAGGCGAGGGCGCGTTCGTTGAGGATGCGGTGGATGTTGCCCTTGAGTCGTGGTGCGTTGAAGTTGATGAGCAGGCCGAGCGGCAGGGTGGCGGCCCGGAGGTAGGAGAGCGTCTGGGCGCGATGGATGTCTTGGATCGCGGTGATGGACTTGAGCTCGATGACGACGCACGCGCCGGCGAGCAGATCAAGGCGTTGCCCGGCGATGGTGGCGGCCTTGTACCGCACGTCGATGGGGACCTGGCGCTCGGCAGCGATGTCGCGGATCGCAAGTTCGTGGGCGAGGGCGTGCTCGTAGACGGACTCGAGCAGGCCCGGGCCCAGGTGCGTGTGGACCTCGATCGCGGCGGCGATGGCCTCGGTGGCGATCGCCTCGACGACTGGATGGCACGAGCCGACGCGCATCGCGCGGGGTTCTGGTGCCGTGTCCTGCCGACTCATCGAGCTCATCGCGTCCATCGCGTTGGTCCTTTCTTACCGCGAGTTGACGCGCTTCAGGCGTTCAGCCGCCAGCCAGGCGCCGGGGGTTTCGGCGGCGCGTTCGAGCATGAGCATCATGCGGTCGGGGTCGCTGACCGAGGCGACGAACTCGCCCGATGCGGTGCGCGTGCCCACGACGCCCGTGCCATCGACGGCTCGGGACTCGAGCCACTTGGGGTTGATCGCCTGGCTGACGATCGTGTTGCCCTCGATCGAGATGCGGCTGTAGTGGTAGACCGGGGGCTTGCCGGCGGTGGGTTCGGAGACGAGGACCTCCATGATGCGCCGGCCTCGGATGGTTGCGATGCGCATGGGCATCGCTTTGTTCTGGCGGTCGGTGGTGACCTCGATCATGTAGTCGCTGGCGGGCCAGCCGCCGGTGATGCGGACGATGTTGCCCTCGGGCGTGAGCCAGTCGCCGGTGAGGCCGGGCTCCACGATCGCGATGTCACGCGTGATCGCGGAGGGGTGATTGGTGCACGCGGGCAGCGCGAGGCACGTTGCGGCGACGATGAGTGATGCGAGCGTGCGCACGGATGCGTCCTTTGCTTGACAGCGCCTAGGCGTTTGCGGCGGCCATGGCGGGTTGGGTGGGTGTGAGCTCGAGGACCTTGTCGACAATGGAGTCGGGGTCGATGCGGTCGGCCTCGGCCTCGAAGTTGAGCAGGATGCGGTGGCGGAGCGCATCGTGGGCGGCGGTCTGGATGTCTTTGTTCGAGACGTGGTACCGGCCGTCGGTGACGGCGAGGACCTTGCCGGCCAGCACGAGCGCTTGGGCGGCGCGGGGTGAGGCGCCGCAGCGGACATAGGTGTTGACCGGGCCCGTGTCGCCGCCGGCGGCGAACCGGCCGCCGGGGTGCGTCGCGAGGCAGAGGCGGGCGGCATACTGCTTGACGTGGTCCGCGATGACGACGCCGCGGACGAGCTGCTGGGCGTCGAGGATCTGCTGGGCATTGAGCACGGCCGAGGCTTCGGGTGTCTCGGCGCCGGTGGTTCGATCGAGGATGACCATGAGGTCGTCGAGCTGGGCGTAGCCGACGTTGATCTTGAAGAGGAAGCGGTCGAGCTGGGCCTCGGGCAAGGGGTATGTGCCCTCCTGCTCGATGGGGTTCTGCGTCGCGAGCACGAGGAAGGGCTTGGTGAGCGTGTGCGTGGTGCCGGCGACGGTAACCGAGCGCTCCTGCATTGCTTCGAGTAGGGCGGACTGGGTCTTGGGCGTGGCGCGGTTG
>CAYQAD010000117.1:0-7978 GCA_964415125.1 uncultured Phycisphaeraceae bacterium
CCGGCGTTCTCGGCGTTCGTCAAGGACCACCCCGCGGTGGCCGACTCGCTCGCGGAGCGCGTCATGAGCCTGCCCATGCACCCGGGCATGACCCGCGAGCACGTGGACACCGTCGCGAAGGCGATCAAGAAGGTCGCGACGCACTTCGCCCGCTGATTACCGCACCACTCCCGCCGATTACACCACCAACGACGCGACCAGCAGCGTGGCAGGCGCATCGCTGCGCGCCGTGCACGCCCGGGCCGCGGGGATCAGGGCGGTTTGGCCGCGGGTGACGGCAGTGGCGTTGAGGATCGCTTCGTGGTCGAGGGCGATGACGCAGCTCGGCGCGCCGGCGCCGACACGCGTGATCTCGGCTGGCGCGTGCGGCTCGAGGCGAACGAGATCGACCGTGAAGAACTCGGTGGTGACCAGGCGCGTGCGCGGCGTGCCGTCTTGGGCGCGCGTCGCGGCGGGGGCGGGGTTGAAGTCGATGCACTCGAGGGCTTGGTCGATATGGAGCGTGCGCCCGGCCCGGCCGTACTCGGCGGCCCAGTCGTAGACGCGGTAGGTCGTGTCGCTCGGCGTCTGCACCTCGGCGACGAGCACGCCCGCGCCGAGGGCGTGGACCGTGCCGCTGGGCAGATTGTGCATGTCGCCGACGCGGGCCTCGTGTGTCTCGAGCAGCTCGACCACACCCTCGCCCTGCCCTTGGCGCAGCGCACGCTCGAAGTCGGCGCGAGTCACGCCCGGCTTGACACCCTTGTAGATCACGCTGCCGGGCTCGGCGTCGAGGATGTACCAGCACTCGGTCTTGAGGTTCGCGTCGCGGTGTGCCGCGGCGTAGGCGGGCGAGGGGTGGACCTGCACCGAGAGGTGCTCGCGGGCGTCGAGGAACTTGACCAGCAGCGGGAACGCGCCGGCGGGCGTGGGCTTCGCGCTACCCATGAGCGCCGAGCCGAGCGTCGACATCGCATCGCGGATGGTCTTGCCCGTGAGGGGTCCTGAAGTGATGCGCGAGTGGGCCGCGTCGCCACCGCCGCCGCCGGGGTCGGTGCTGTCCAGGTCCGCGAGCTCCCACGACTCGCCGATGTGCGCCCCTGCTGGCACGGGCTTGCCGAAGCCGGTCAGACGCTGGCCGCCCCAGACTTTCTCTTTGAGGATCGCCCCGAGGAGCATCGGCTCGGCAATCGCTTGGGGCTGCGGCTGGGCTGCGCTTGGGGGGTGGGCGGTGGGATGTGTCACGGTGCGGCCTCGCGGTCGGTGATGTCGGCGGAAGAGTCCTCGCCCTCCTCTTCGGCGGGTGCGTTGGCGGCGTTGCGGACAAGTGCGCGGATCTGCGCAGGATCGGGCGGTTCGTGCAGGGCGATAAACCCGCCGCGGGCGCGGGCGGGCCGGTGGTAGAGCGTGTGGGCGATGAGCCCGACCCGCTCGCACGCGTCGCGATCCAGCGCGGCCGGCACGGCCAGGTCGCGGGCACGCGCGATCAGGTGCTCGATCACGGCTTCGTCGGCTGCCTCATCGGCTTCGCGCGCGGTGGCGCGGACATCGGCGATGGGCATGATCGCGCCCGCCGCGGCGAGCGTCAGCCGGGCGAAGCCGACGCGCTCGGACGGACCGATCAGCAGCCATCGCCCGCGCTCGAGCGTGGTGACATGGGCGAACGCGCGGTGCTCGGCCTTGGCGGTGCGGTCGCGCGTGTGCTTGGCTTCGGCCGCGGCCTCGAAGTCGTGCGCCGCAGCGGCGCGGCGGATCGCCTCGTCGAGCTGCGACGCGTACGCGCCGCGATCGCGGGCGAAGCGGACCGCGTCGCGCACGCGGGCGCGGTAGCGGTCCATCGGCTCAGACCCATCGCACGCGGCGGGGCATCGGCCCATCTGCTTGTACGCGCACGCGCTGCCGTGCGGCGCTTGGGCGAGCTCCTTGGGATAGCGGCAGAGCTCGAAGGCGTCGTCGAGCAGCTCGCCGAATCGGCCGGCGGCGTCCTTGTCGCGGAAGGGCCCGATGAGCGTGTCGGGCGCCGAACTGGCGAACTCCTCGATGCGTCCCTTCCGCCACGTCGGCGGGTCGGCCTGGGCGTCGAGACGCAGGTACCACGCCTGCCAGCGGTCGGCCGCGGCTCGGTAGGTGCGCGGGATGAGCACCCGCCCCAGCTCCAGATAGAGCCAGTCGGCCTCGAGCGCGCTGCCGACCGTTGCCCAGCGCAGCGCGTCGGCGATGGGCGCGAGCGCGGCGCGCGGGCCGACTGTTTCTTCGGCGAGGCGGTCACGGGCCCAGGCGCGCAGATTGGCGGTGGTGGCGAGCGTGACGACGCTCGCGTCGGCGTCGAGCACGCAGGCGAGGCCCGCGCGGGCGGGCACGTCCAGAAAGTCGCGCTCGCGAAGCAACACCACCCGCTCGGACGGGCCGAGCGGGTGGTGGTGTGTGTCGCGTGGTGGCATGGTGCCGGTGTCGAGGAGAAGCGGGACGTCGTGCGTGCCCGAGGGCGTGCCTAGCCGAGCATGTTGTCGTCGGGCACGCTCATGCCGGTGATGGTCGCCTCGAACGCGATGCGGTCCTCGACGAGCCCCTGGATGCGCGAGATGAAGCGGCGCTTGGACGCCTTGATCACCTTGCAGAGGAAGAGCACCTCGTCGCCCGGCTTGACCGCGTTGCGGAACGCGCAGTCCTCGATGCGCAGGAACGCGGCGAGCGTGGGGCTGTCCAGGTGCGAGTTGAAGAGGTAGGTAGCGACCTGCGCGCCGGTCTCGACCATGAGCACACCCGGGAAGAGCGGCCGACCGGGGAAGTGGCCCTTGACCCAGAACTCGTCGTCGCGGATGTGCTTGGCGCCGATGCAGGAGTGGCCGTCCTCGGCGCGCCACACGATGCGGTCGGGCAGGAGCATCACGTCGCGATGCGGGATGAGCCGCTTGAGCCCTTCGCGATCGACAAGCGTCGCGGCAAGATCCACGGGTGCCAGGTCGATCAGGGATGCGCTGAGCGCGGGCTCAGCGGCGGGTTGCTCAAGGGTCACGGCAGGACGCCTCCCGGTGGTGTCAGGGTGTGCTCAACGCCAAACGTGGCGATCAGGCCTTCTCGCGGAACTCGAGCACCTGCTTGCGGATTTCCTGCGCGGTGTTCTTGATCTCCTGCATCGCGGAGCGGACGCGGGTGCCCGCGGCCTTGTTGCCGCCCTCGGCCTTGGCGATGTCTTCCTCAACCGACGCGATGATGGTCTTGAGCTGATCAAATGACTGCATGGTGGGCGGCCCCTGCTTGTTGGAGTGCGAGCGTGAGCGGGCGACCAAGACACGGACGCCCAGTGGGCTATCTTCGCCGAAACCCAGCCCGTGGCAAGCGGGCGAGCGGAAATACCGAACACTCACCGATCGGGTGCCGTTCGGGTCGGCGTCTGATAATCACCCCCAAACCCGCTCAGGAGAAGGACTTGCTGAGCCGCTCGAGGGTGTGAAGGGCGTGCTGGACGTACGTTGGGTTGCTGCCCTCGGTCACGAACAGGGCGGGCACGCACAGCGCCGAGAGCAGTCGGCGGGCGTTGGCGATCTCGGCATGGTCCGGGCCGTTCTCGAGACCGGCTTCCCGGCGGGCCCGGGCGAGCAGCGACACGGGACGCAGCTTGCCCATGCGGTCGGCGTGACCCCAGAACTGCCGTTCCAGGTATAGCGCGTCCTCGCACCAGTGCCCGGCGTGGACGAGCCCCAGATCGATCAAGACGCACTGGCCGGGCTCATCGGCCGCCTCGGGACTGTGCCCGGTGCCGGCCGGCTGGCGCCGCATGGCGTTGCCCGGGTGGACGTCGCCGTGGCACCAGGCGTTGACCGGACGGGTGCTCCAGGCGGCCAGGGCCCGCGGGAGGCATCTGGAGCCCTTCTTGAGCGCCTCGTTCCACCGCTGGGGCTCGTCGATGGGGATGAGCCGATCGCGGACGAGCTCCCGGCCCTTCTCGAGCTGCTCGGCGAAGGGCAGGTCGAGCAACGGCCCCGTCGGCGAGCCGTGGGCCTGGGCGCCGCACTGGAAGGCGGCGACCGCCCGGACCAGGTCGGTCAGGTTCTGCTCGCTGGGGTCGGTCGAGAGGGGGTTCTGCTCGAAGCGCTCGACGACGATCCACGCGAGGTCGTACGGGCCGATCTGGGTGCCGCAGGCGAGCACGCGGGGGGTGGGCAGGGTCGCGGCGGCGTCCCACTGGGCGGGGTCCCACTGGCCGTGCCCGGCCCGGCCCATATCGCGCGTCCAGCGGTACTCGAGGGGCTTGACGGGGAGCTTGAGGATCGCGGGCACAGCCCGCCCGTCCGGCAGGGTCCAGTCGGCCTTGGCGGTGGCGGCGCCGGATCGGCTCCAGGCGGCACGGAACCACTCGAGCTCGCCGAGGTGCCCCTCGCACTGCTCACGCAGCATCGGGCCCAGACTCCGGGCAAGGTCTGCACCCTCGTTCATGCGGATGGCTCGCGTCCGTGGCGCATGGTCCGCCAGCTTACCGTCCAAGATCGTGCAGGGCGATGATCTGCTCGACGGTGAGCGCCTCGGCGCGCATGGTCGGCTCGACCCCCTCGGGCCAGGGGCCATCGCGGCCGAGCGTCGCGCCGAGCTGCTTCCGCCGCGCCGCGAACACGCGCTGGGCGAACTCGGCAAGCCCCATCGGATCGTCGGTCAACGGCTCGGCCCGGCGGGGCACCGCGATCATCGCGCTCGTGACATCGGGCCGAGGCCAGAAACAGGCGGGCGGGAGCTTGGCGATCATCGCCGGCTCGGCGAGCGCCTGGGCGACGACGCTCAGCGCGCCGTAC
The DNA here is from genome assembly GCA_964415125.1 of uncultured Phycisphaeraceae bacterium. Taxonomy (GTDB): domain Bacteria; phylum Planctomycetota; class Phycisphaerae; order Phycisphaerales; family UBA1924; genus CAYQAD01. Next base: position 4,767 of record CAYQAD010000117.1, read on the forward strand.
GCCTTGGTGCCCGCCTTCGAGCTCACGCTGGGCTTAGCCGCGAGCCGCTCGGCGACCTCGTGCTGGATCGTGACGTACATGCCGCGACAGGCTGGGTGCTGGGCGAGCAGGGTGTGCATCAGGGGCGTTGCGCACGCGTACGGCAGGTTCGCCACGAGCACGAAGGGCCGATCGGCGAGCACCTCGGCCACGTCCGCGTTGAGCGCGCGCTTGCGCTCGAGGCAGTCGCCCTCGATCAGCGTGAGCCCCCTGGGCACGAGCGTGTCGCGGAGCAGCTCGGCAAGCCCGCGGTCGAGCTCGCAAGCGATGACGCGTGCGCCGCGGTCGAGCAGCGCCTCGGTGAGCGTGCCCGTGCCGGGGCCGACCTCAAGGACCGTCTCGCCCGGCGCGACCTCGGCCGCGTCGATCAGCTTGCCGATGAGGTTCTGATCGATCAGGAAGTTCTGGCCCAGGCTCTTGCGCGGCGCGAGGGCGCGCTCGTCGAGCATCTGGCGGATCTGGGCGAGCGTTTGCATGGCGCTACCACCGGCCGGCGAGGATGGCGTCGATCGCGTGGGCGACGCCGTCCTCGCTGTTGGCGGTGCTGACGTGGTTCGCGACGGACTTGACGGCGGGCACGGCGTTGCCCATCGCGATGCCGCAGGTCGCGCGCTGGATCATCTGCACGTCGTTGACCTCGTCGCCGATCGCGGCGACGCGCGGGCGGCGCTGGTCATCGAGCAGGCCCCACTCGGCGGCGAGCCACTCGATCGCGTTCCACTTGTTCGCCTGGGCGTCGAAGACCTCGAGGATGTCGACGCGGTCGCCGTCGCCCGCGATGCCCTGCATCGCTTCGTCGGGCGCGACCACGGCGCCGAAGTGCTGGTAGGTGCCGCGCTCGGCGGCGATGGATTGCAGCGCCTCGGCCAGCGCGTGCATGTCACGCTCGCGTGCGCACGCGCCGACGCGGACGGTGTGCTCGGGGTGCTCGTCGTCGTCGAGTGTTGGGACGAGACGCACGCGGCACTTGAGCGTGGCGAACCACCACTCGGTGACGGGATCGAGCGGGCGCGGCGGGTTGCCGGTGACCACGGCGTAGTCGTACCCGGCGGCCGCGGGGTCTTTGAGCACCAGCGCAGGAAAGCCGGCACGCACGATCACGTCGACCGACTCGGCGATGAGGCGTGGGTCCATCGCGAAGCGGTGGATGGTCTCGCCCGTGGTGGGCTCGGCGAGGATCGAGCCGCCCGCGACGACCACGGGCTCGCGCTGGCCGATCGCGTCGAGGATGTGCCTCGACTCGATGAGCCCGCGGCCGGTGCAGATCGTCACGCGGAGCCCGGCCTCGCGGGCGCGGGCGATCGCGGCGATGTTGGCATCGGAAACCTGCCCGGTGGGGCCCAGCACCGTGCCATCCAGATCGAGCGCGAGGATGTCGTAGGCGAGCGCGGTCTGCATCGGGGGGAGGGTACGCGCGGTGACCTGGCGGCATGGGCGTCTGGTGCCGTTCGACACGGGCGGGACGCCCGTGCCACGGTCGAAAGGTGCAACGCGTGCTTAGTCGTCTCGGCCGAAGTGCTCGGTGCCGCAGACCTTGGCGGCGGCGGGGCCGAGCGTGATGGCATTTTTGCCGGTCCGCTTGGACTCGAGCGCGAGTTGGTCGGCGCGTTCGAGGAGCTGCTTGGCGGTCCGGCCGTCCCACGGGAAGGTCGCCAGCCCGCCCGAGATCGTCAGCGAGTCGGGCAGGTTCGTGCCCAGCGCCTCGAACTGGTGGGTGCAGACGTGCTTCTGGAATCGGGCGGCGATGTCGTAGACATCGCGGGGGTGGCTGGACGTCGGCTCGCGCGGGCCGTCGGGATCGTGGAAGATCACGGCGAACTCGTCGCCGCCGATGCGGCAGACGCGATCGGTGGGGCGGATCGTGGCGCGGAGGAGGCGGACGACCTCGATGAGGATGTTGTCGCCGGTGCCGTGCCCGTGGTTGTCGTTGAAGGACTTGAAGTCGTCGACGTCGAAGACCATGAGCGTGAGGTCGTGGCGGTGCTCGGTGGACTCGCGGATCGCCGCGTCGAGGAAGCGCTCGAAGTAGCGGCGGTTCCACGCGCCGGTGAGCGGGTCGGTGAAGGCGGCGGTGCGGAGCTCGGCGTGGAGCTCCTCGAGTCGCAGCCACGAGGCGATCCACTCGGCCTGGTCGGTCAGGGCGCGGGTGTCGCTGCCGCGGGGCGCGACGAGGTCGCCGAAGCGCTGGCCCCGGATCTCGACGGGGATGCGCACGGCGTGGTCGTCGGCGGCGTCGTTCTCGTGGTCCTCGGGCTGGAAGCGGATCGCGTCGATCCGGGCGCGGGCGCGGGCGAGATCGATCGCGGCGGGCAGGACGTCTCGGCCTTCGAGCAATCGGCGGACGACCGGGCCGTCGCCCTCGGTCACGGGCGGGCGGGAGAGCACGGTGTCCATCACGCCGGCGGCGTCGGCCTCGAGATCCTCGTCGGGCTCGTAGGCGGGCGCCGCGCCGGCGTCGTGCGGCTCGGGCTGGGGCGTGTGCAGGAGTCGCTGGGCGAACGAGTGCGTCGCGGGCTCGAGCGCGGCGCGCACGGCGGTGGCGCCGTCGCGCGCAGAGACCGCGCCGTCGTAGATGCCGTTGGCCGACGCCTTCTCGGCCGAGGCTCGCAAGATGCGCACGGCCGGGTCGATCGAGCGCAGCGCATCGACGAACGTTCGGCGCGCGGCTTCCTCGGCGGGCTCGGCGGCTTCGGCGACGATGACCACGCTCCGCTGGGGCGACTCGGTGGGCTCGGCGAGCTCGCCGATCGCGTCGAGCGTGGCGCCGACACGCACGAGCTCGACCGCGGGGTCGAGGCGCAGGTGCGCATCCAGACCCGTTCGACCGACGAGGATGACGCGGAAGCGATCGCTCATCGCTCGGCGCCCCCGTCGTTGCGGGCGTCGGTGCGGGTGCCGCCGACGGCGCGCTCGTCACGCCCAGCGGGGCGGCGCGGCGGGCTGAGCAGCATCGAGAGCTCCTCGTCGCTGAGCAGGTCCGCGGCGCTGGTCGTGCGCGGCGGGCTGCTGGGCGTGGGGTCTGCCGGGGCTGGGCTGACTTGGGCTGGGCTGACTTGGGCCGGGCTGGCTTGGGCTGGTTTCGCTTCGATCGCGGCGGCGCCGGTGAGGCGCAGGCTGGGTGTGTCTGTGGGGCGCGCCGGTGGGCGGGGAGGCGGGCGACGTGTCGACGTCAC
>CAYQAD010000118.1:0-7923 GCA_964415125.1 uncultured Phycisphaeraceae bacterium
CGCGTCTCGTTCGGGACGAGAAGGTCGGAGGTTCGAATCCTCTCACCCCGATTTCCAGCCACGCTCTGGTAGCCCTCGCCTGTTGCCTCCCCGGGACGCAGCGTCGGCGGCCGCCCGCAACGCGCCACCGGGCACCAGGTACACGGGCACATGCAACCTCGAAGTCTTGCCGCACGATCCGCGTGCTTCGGCTGCGGTTCGTTCACTGCACTGGCGGTCGCCGTGCTCCTCGGCGGCCGGGTGGTCGATACCCACGCATCCAGCACCGACACGCAGCCCGCGCCCGCGAGTGAACCCGCGAAGGTGCCGGGGCCGATGGCGGCATTCGCTCGCATGGAAGCTGGCGAATGGCGGCTCGGCACTGTCCACACCACCACGTGGCGTTGGGGACCACGCCGACATTCCATTCGCGCTCATCGCGTCGGGTCTGATTTCGACGGCAACCCCTGGCGTGAGCTGGTGGTGTATTACTGGTGCCCACATCGCGAGCAGATCCGCCTCATGAGCTTTCATCCCGACATTCCCGGCATCGGTCGCGGCGTCGGGGAAGGCACGATCAGATTCGAGGGCGACACGGCCGCGAGCACCCTCGAACTCCATCAGCCAGGGGTTCGGCGAGAGCTGGCAGGTCGCTGGACGTTCGACGGCCCCGACACGTACCGCGACGTGCTCCTTGAAGACACCGGGCGCGGGCTGGCAACGCTCGCGGAATGGGAATACGCCCGCTCCATGCAGCGCACCCCGCCGCCGTCGCCCGCCACCGATGGGATGCCCGCGCCCTCGAGAAACATCGCCGCGTTCGTCCCCCTCATCGGTCGGTGGGAGAGCGGAGGAGATGGCGATGCGGAGCGCGTTCACTCACACTTTGAGTGGATGGAGTATCTGGATGTCGTCGCACTGCGCGTTGAGGCGGCGTCCGGGACCGCCGGCTCAGAGCACATGCTTGATGCATACTTCTACCATCATGTTGCGTACGACGAGTTGCGATTCCTTGCACTCCCAGCCTCGGGCGGCGTGTACGAGGGCGTTGTCACCGTGCTCGAAGACAACAGTCTCGAACTCGACGTGAAGCGGCATGAGGGCGACGCTGGCGATCGTCGTCTCGTTCGTCTCGATCTCGCAGCGGGTGGATCACTCCGGGCTCGCGAGTGGTCGGTCGATGGCGACGATCGCACCCTTGTGCTCGATGCGACGCATCGTCGGAGTTCCAAACCGCATGAGGACTAGCCCGCCTCGCGTGGTAGGCTGATCGTCGGCGAACTGGCAAGACGCGTCAGCCATGGCGGCTCGCGGCCAGGGTCGCCGAGGGAGGTTCCGATGAAGAAGCGTGGTGTCGCGGCAAGTGGGTTGGTAGTCGCAGGGCTGGCGACGGTGCTGGCGTTCGCCGGGGATCTCAACCCGCCACCCGGCCCGGTCACGGGCACTGCGAAGCCGCTGCAGGAGGTCGAGCCCCGCATCGGTATCCGCAGCGTGAGCGGGTTTCTCGGGCCGATCACCATCGACGAGCCGGGCTCGTACTACCTGCTTGAAAACATCCAGGGCCTTGCCAACTTCGACGCGATACAGATCACCGCATCCGATGTCACCCTCGACCTCAACGGCTTCGGTGTCTTTGCCCACCCGTTCGTCGATTCGCCGGTCGGCATCCGCATCGGCATCAACGGATCGCCGGTCGAGCGTGTTGCGGTCATGAACGGATCGGTCAGCGGGTTCGATGACACCGGCATCGACGGCGAGTTCGCCTCCGCGGTGCTGATCGACTCGATACGCGTTACCGACTGCGAGGACGGTATCGAGGTGCGCAACGGCTCGCAGGTCCGGCGGTCGGTTGCGAACGACAACGAGGTTCGCGGAATCCAGGTCAGCTTCGGCAGCCTCGCCATCGGGTGCACCGCGCGGGGCAACGGCTTTGACGGTCTTCAGGCGTTCCGCTCGATCATCCGCGACAGCACGTCGTCCAACAACAACCGCGGCTTCTTCGCCAGCGAGGGCTCGCTGATCGATTGCATCGCGACCGGCAACGACAGCACAGGCATCACCGCCACATCCAACTCCTTCGTGAACGGATGCTCGGTGGTCGACAGCCCAACACGCTTTTCGATTAGCGGAAGCTCGACGATCATTAACAGCAACAACTAGTGGCGTGTCTGGGATATGGGATACGTGTTCACGCTGCGGCAGCCGAGCCGCTGCGTGGCGATCTCGCTCACCAGTGTTGTTCGCATCGCGCACCAAGTTCGGGCACAATGTCGGCATGAGCGACCAGAACCGGCAAGTTGGCGTGGATCGGCGTGGTTTCCTTCTTGGTGCGGTTGGGGCCGCCGCTGGTGTCACGGCGCTCGGATCGTCGGCCGCGGCTGGGCAGGAGCGACCGGCCGAGCCGCTGTACAGCATCTCGCTTGCCCAGTGGTCGGTGCACCAGCTGCTCTTCGCGGGCCAGCTCGACAACCTGGACTTCCCCGCCTTCGCCCGCGAGAAAGTCGGCGTCCGTGGGGTCGAGTTCGTCAACGCCTTTTTCAAGGACAAGGCCCGGGATCGCGCGTACCTCGATCAGCTCAAGCGGCGGGCGAGCGACGCGGGCGTCGAGTGCCTCCTGATCATGTGCGACGGCGAGGGGGACCTGGGTGACCCGGACGACGCCAAGCGTGCCCTCGCGGTCGAGAACCATCGCAAGTGGCTCGAAGCGGCCGCGTTCCTTGGGTGCCACTCGATCCGCGTGAACGCGGCGAGCCAAGGCGCCTTCGAGGAGCAGCAGCGTCTGGCAGCCGATGGGCTCCGCCAGCTGTGCGAGGTCGCGGAAGGCTTCGATCTCCACGTGCTGGTCGAGAACCACGGCGCGTACAGCTCGCACGGTGCCTGGCTCGCGGGCGTGATGCAGCGGGTGGACCACCCGCTGGTCGGGTCGCTCCCGGACTTCGGAAACTTCTGCATGGATTGGTCACGCGTCGACGACCCCGACGCGTGGTACGACCGGTACGTCGGCGTGCGCGAGCTGATGCCGTGGGCGCGTGCGGTGAGCGCCAAGTCCTACGAGTTCGATGCGCAGGGCAACGAGCGGCGGACCGACTTTGCCCGCATGATGAAGATCGTCACCGACGCGGGGTACCGCGGGTGGGTCGGCATCGAGTGGGAGGGCAAGGGCGTCGGCGAGCTCGAGGGCGTGCTGCTTACCAAGCGGCTGCTGGAGCGCGTGCGCGAGGAGCTCAGCTCGTAGTCAGTGCATTCTGCTCGCGCGGGCGGGGCATGCACAGGTCGAGGAGCACGAGGGCGGCGAGCAGCGTGACCGCGCCGTTGTAGGCAACGCCGCCGGCGACGACCATGCCGGCAAAGTCCGGGTTCATGCGCGTGAGCCACCAGCCGCCGAGGTCTGCAAAGAGCCCCAGGCCGCAGAGGCCGACGATCGGCCCGATCAGCCGGCGAGGCCAGCTGGTGAGCAGCGCGAGGATCGCGATCGCGATGCCGACCGTGCTCATCCCCAGCGCGTGCGTGTGGGTCGACGCGAGCAGGATCTCGGTGTCCACGGGCTGGATGTCGCGGCTGATCGCGAGCGTGCGGACATCGTCCCAGTACTCGAGCGGCATCTCGGGGTAGGCATCCTCGGCGGTCGCGGCCCTGGCATGGCACGACATGCAATCGGCCGCGATGATCTCGGACGGCGCGTTCGCGCCGAGGTCGAGATCGTCGTAGCGCTGGCTGAGCGTGGCGGCGTCTCCCCGCAGCCAATCGATGAGGATCTGGCGCTTCTCCGCCGCGAGCGTCTCGGGGTGGTTGTCCTGCAGCGCCTTGAGCAGCGGGGCGGGCGAGACGATCCCGTGGTAGTGGGCCCGGACGTCGTTGATCGAGAGGTTGTCGACGCCGTCGCGATCGCCGTGATGCACCGCGAGATAGATGCCCGAGGCGGCCGTGCCCCCGACGAGCGTGAGCACAAGCCCGACTATGCCGAGTCGTGCGAACGGTCCAAGGGCGCGGAGGGTCAGTGGGCGTTGCATGGTCTTGTTTCGTTTGAAGTGTTTGTGCGCTTGGTACCGGGCTCAGCCAAGCTCGGCAGGATCGATGGTCACCGTGGATCGCGACGTGACCGCCTCGTGGGCCTTGATGCCCACGATGGTCGTGCGGGCGCCCTCGGCGGCGGAGCACATAACCGGCGCCTGCTCCGTCACGGATTTCAAAAACGATTCGATGCCGTACCACAGCGGCGTGTGCGGCAGACCGACGCCCTCCTTGAGCTTGCCCTGCTCGGCGAGCTGCGTCGCGCCGGCGATCAGCGTGATGCCCTCATCGTTGTGGAACTGCTGGCGGTTCGCATAGACCTCCCAACCCTGTGTGGGCGCGTCGGCTTCCTTGAACATCCACCCGTGCGACCACGCCAGTTTGATCGCGGCGTTCGTGCCGCGGAGAAGCTCGTGCGTGGACTCATACGAGTTGGCGAGCGTCGCGTTGTACGTGAGCGCAGCCGCCGACGGGAACGTGAGCATGCACGAGATGGTGTCGTCCACGGTCCGGCCGTCGGCGTGCAGCCGGATCGCGCCGGTGCCGCTGACAGCGGTGGGGTACTGCCCGGTGTACCAGTGGAACACATCGAACTGGTGCGACCCCCACTCGCCCGCGAGGCCGGTGGTGAGCTCCGGATTCAGCCGCCAGTTGAGGGCCCGGTCCTGCTCCGGGCTGTTGGCCGGCGTGCGCCACGACGTCTTTCGTGACCGCGCCGCCTGCATGGCAACGAGCGTCCGGACCGCGTCGGAGCGGAAGAACGTCCGCGCGAGGTCGTACACGGGGTTGGCCCGGGCGAGAAAGCCCGCCTGCACGACCCGGTCCGACGCGCGCGCCGCAGCCGCGATCGCGAGCGCATCCGCAGCGGTGTGCGCGAGCGGCGCCTCGCAGTACACATGCACGCCCGCATCGATCGCATCGCGGACGATCGGCAGGTGCGTGTGCGTGGGCGTGGCAACGAACACGGCATCGAGGCCGCCCGCGTCGAGCAGGGCGCGGTGGTCCGCGTACGTCGCCGCGTCCGGGGCGCGCCGACGGGCCGCCTCCAGCCGGCGAGACTCCGGGTCCGCGAGCGCCACAAGCGTGACCATGTCAAACGACGACAGCTCGGCGATGATCGCCCGCCCCTGCCTGCCGCAACCGATGATGCCGACCCGCGCTGGAGCACGCAGGCTCGAGGCCGCGTGCGCAAGCGAGGGGACAATCGCGGTCGCGGCGGCGAACCCGGCCGTGTCGAGGATGAACTGTCGGCGTGGAATGTCAGTCATGGATTCACTACCTGGGTCGAGATGGTGGCGAGGTCGAGCGTGGACGCGTGATCGATGTGCCAGCCGTCGCCGCGCTGGGGTCGGAGGATACTCGCGAGGCTCGCGGGCGCCGAGGCGGGCCGACTGCCAAGGACGCACAGCGCCGTCGCCCACGCATCGGTCGCCGTCGCGCTGGCAGCGACGGCGGCAGCCAGCGGCGCACCGCCCGCCGCCTCGCCCGTGCGCGGATCGAGCAGATGGGCCGGCTGCGGCCGTGCGGGGTCCCCACGCGTGGTGGAAACCGAGCAGGCGGCGTCGGTCAGCGTGACGCGCAGCGGGGCAAGCCGATCGAGCGGGTCCGGGATGGAGATCGTCCAGGGCACGCCCGTGTGCTGGACGCCGATCGTCGCGATCGTGCTGCCACCAGCGTGCACCAGTGCCGAAGGGACATCGAATTCCCGGAGCATGCGAACCGCCGCGTCGATGGCAAAGCCCTTGGCGATCGCACCCAGGTCGATCGAGGCGCCGGGCGAGGTGAGGCGGGCCGTGCGAGCGGTGTGGTCGAGCAGCAGAGGTGCAGCGCCGCCGTCGTGGCTCGCAAGCTCAACGTCGGGCGTGCGCTGATGCCCAAGCATCCCCATCGCCCGTCCGATGGTCACATCGAACGCCCCGCCGGTGTCGCCGCGCAGCGCGTCGGCTCTGGCGAGCAACTCGAAGGTCTCGGCGTCGACGCGCACCGGGCCGTCTGCCGCGTTGATCCTCGTGACGACGCTGTCGCGTGCGAACGCGGAGTAGCGATCGTGCAGCGTCTCGATCTCGTCGATCGCCGCCTCGCCCGACGCACGCAGGTGTCCCTCGTCGCGCCCCGCGAGGACGAGCTCGAAGCGCGTGCCCATGGCGCACGCAGCGAGGCGAAGGGGCGCACTCATCGCGGGCTGGGACAGCTCGTCATGCATCGTGCGGGCGACAACAGGACCTAGGCTCGGCGAGCGGTCATGGTGGTGCGATCAAACTCCCACGCGCCGCCATCCCAGATCGAGCGGGCGGCGAGGTCCACCGCGACCATCACCCGCGTGCCGAGATCGACGGTCGAGTCGGGCTGCTGCCGCGACCGGACGGACTCGATGAAGTTGACGCGCAGCGCGTCCTGGTCGTTGCCGATGTCGGGGCACTCGATGCGCCGGGGCTCGGCGAAGTCGACGTACGGGCGCGTCGGGCGGAACTCGCAGTGGCGCGAGTTGAGGTAGATGTTGCCCTCGTGCCCGCGAATGAGGTTTTCGAGCCCGACCTCGTTGGAGGTCGAGCCGGCGACGGTCATCTGGTGCCCGGACTCGAACTCGATGATGAGGTTGACCAGATCATGGTTCTCCATCTCGGTGTCGACGAGGTGAGAGCCGGACGCGACCACGCGTTTGGGCCAGCCGCACGATTCGAGCGCCATCATGAGCGGCGTCATCTCGTGCACGAGCAGGTCTCCGATAATCCCCGTCGAGAAGGCGCGGTACCGCCGCCAGCGGATGTAGACCTTGGGGTCCCACGCCTGGTGCGGCTTGGGCATCAGCCAGCGCTTCCAGTCGACGTTGACATCTGGCTCCCACGCCGGGTCGATCTGGTAGTAGTTCCACTCGCCGTCCGGCGCGTTGCGGCAATACGACGTCTGGCTGAAGATCGGCGTGCCGATCGCGCCCGACTCAACGAGCTTCTTTGCCTCGCGGAACTTCGGCAGCATGATCTTCTGGGTGCCGACGCAGAAGATCGTCTCGGGGTTCGCCAGGACCGTCTCGCGGAGCGCGAGCGCCTGGTCGATGTCGAGCGTCATGGGCTTCTCGCAATAGACGTCCTTGCCCGCCATGATCGCGTCCATCGCGATCGGCGCGTGGTTGTGTTCGGGCGTTGCGATGAGCACCGCGTGGATGTCGGGGTCGGCAAGCACCTCGCGGTGATCCCGCGTGACACGCGGCTCGACCGACTGCCCACCGTCCGCGACGCGCTCGGCCGCGTCCGCGGCGAAGAGGTCGTTGACATCGCACAGCGCCGCGAACTCGACATTCACCAACCCCTGCTCGCGGAGCCGATTGAAGGCATCGATGTGCGCACGGCCCATGCCGCCGGTGCCGATGATCGCCAGGCGCACCGGCTGTCCGTCGCGCGGGGGCGTCGGCGCCTTGCCCCGCCCACGTCCGGTGATGCGTCGCGCCGAAGCCGTGGAGGTGAGTGCGGAAGTCGCCACGCCCGTGCCCGCGATCAGCGCCGCGTGCTTCAGAAAGTCGCGGCGGCCCGGGGCGGGGCGGGGCCGAGACGCGGCGCATGTGGGGGCGAGCGGGTCGTGGGGGTCGGCGGACATGGGGTGTACCTTTCCTCGCGGGCGATCGGCCCACGCATGATCGAGCGGGTTCGGGTCGGCTTACGCGGGCTCGGCGCTTGCATCGGGCGGCGTCGCGGCGCGGGCACGCCGGGGGTAGAAGGCGAGAAGACCCAGCAGGCACGCGATGGCGATCCAGAACGGCACGCCAAAGAGCCGCTGGTAGTTCACGACCCCGTCGCCGTCGGTCGCCCACGCGGCGACGATGCTCGTAGCGAACCACGAGCCGACGATGATGCCGAGGCCGACAAAGACAAGGTTGAAAAGGTTCTGGCTGCTCGCGCGCACGTCGGCGGTCGTGTTCTCATCCACGACCATGAACGC
>CAYQAD010000119.1:0-7859 GCA_964415125.1 uncultured Phycisphaeraceae bacterium
TCGAACGCCCGCACCCACGCCTCGCCCCGCTTGGACGCCAGCGCGATCGCGAACGCACCGGCCGGCGCGCCATCACGGACAACGCTCCGGGCCAGCGCCAGCTCCGTCGGCACGCCGGCGGCCTTCGCGCCGGTCGCCAGGGCGAGCCCGGCCCCCACCGCGACCGCCGAGCGCACGGCCGTGAACCCGCCGGGACCGGCACTGATCGCCACCAAGCCGAGCCCACCGGGCGCAACGCCCTGCCGCCGGCACAGCCGATCGATCGCGGGCATCAGGTCGTCCCGCCGGCGATCGCTGACGTCGAGCAGCTCGGCGTCGCGGTGCTCGGTGTGCCAGGCATCGCCCCGGCGCGTCAGGGTCGCCAACGCGACCGAGGTGCCGCCCGCGGACGGGTTGCTCGCCTCGATCCCAAGCGCGATGAGTTGGTCGGCGGTCACGCCCGCAGCCTACGGCCGACGCGCCGGCTAGTCGTCGCTCGGTCGGCGTCGCAACCGCTTGAGATCGCCGCGACGCTTCTTGCCCTCGAGTCGGCGGCGTTTGGAGCCCGCGGAGGGCTTGGTCGGCCGCCGCGTCTTGGGGCGGGTGCGGGCCTTCTGGATGAGCTGGGCGAGGCGGCGCTGGCACTCGTCGGCGTTGAGGCGCTGGCTGCGGTGGACGCCCGAGGCGATGACGATCCGCCCGTCGGTCGTCGCGCGGGAGCCGGCGAGCTGCACGAGCCGATCGAGCACCTCCCGCGCGAGCCCGAGCCCGGCCAGGTCGACCGACAGCTGGGCGCGGGTGGAGGCTTTGTTGACGTTCTGGCCGCCCGGGCCGCCGGCGCGGGAGAAGGTCAGCGAGAGTGCCGCCGCGGGCACGCGGACGCCCGGCGCGAGCTGGGTGTAGACCGCGCCGGCCGAACCGCCCGCGGGCGACCCGCCGGGACCGCGGCCCTCGTCGCGATCCGGATCAGACGCCGCGCTACCCGGCTGCGGCCCGGGGTTGCGCTCGGATGGGCCGGGGCCCGGATTGGAACTCGGATTGGAACCCGGATTGGAACTCGGCTTGGGGCTCGACTTGGAACTCGGCTTGGTCATGGGGCGGGCTTGCGTCGGGGATGGTCACGGGCGGTGCGGGATCGCCTCGCACGCTACGCTCCGAATCTTCCCGAATCACCGCCCGATCGGCCGGGCGGGTTGTGGTTGTGCACGCCGATCGCGGAAACCGCCGAGAGAAGACCCTGCTATGCCCCGCATGTCCCCCACACGAGTTGCGCTCGCCGCCCTGACCTCGCTGGCTCTGCCCGCGATCGCCCAAGACGCGCCGCCGGCCGACGTGGGTGCGTCCTCGGCGCCGCAACTGACGACCAATCCGACCCCGACCAATCCAACCCAGACCAACCCGACCCAGGCCGGCGGGTGGTACCGGTGGGACGACGGCCAGCCGCGCCTGTGGAACGTGCAGGCTGAGCTTTCCTACTGGTACGTCGCGCTCTCGGGCGACGTGACACTGCCCGGCAGCGCGAGCGACGAGGTCTCGTTCGACGATCTGAACCTCGACTCGGCCGAGGGCGCACTCATGGCCGAGCTGCACATCCGCCGCGACCGCTGGCGCTTCTCGGCCAACGCCTACGACGTCTCTTCCAGCGGCGACGCGACCGTCACCGACTCGGTGCTCACCGTGGGCGAGGCGATCGCGTTCGGCGGCGAGACCGTCGAGAGCTCGGTCAGCCTCTCCTCCTTCGAGCTCACCGCCTCGTACCGCTTCTTCGAGAGCGCGCGCGATCGGCGCTTCGACGGGCGGTACACCTCCGTGTCGGCCCTCGACGCGGTCGTGGGCGCTCGGTTCTACGACGTGGATGTCGAGTTCGACGTCGACCTGAGCACGCGGACCAGCGTGTTCCTCACGCCCTCCGAGGCGGACGCCGAGCAGCTGTTCGCGCACCCCGTGGTCGGCCTGCGCTGGGAGTGGGAGATCCACGAGCAGTTCGACGTGAACGTGCAGTCGACCATCGGCGGGTGGTCGTTCGCCGAGAACACGTCCTACTCGTGGGACATCATGGTCGGGTTCGCCTGGCGGCCGACGCCGAACTTCGGCGCCCAGATCGGCTATCGGAACCAGTTCTTCCACTTCGAAGACACCCAATCGGCGGGCGATTTCGAGTGGTCGGGCGGCGTCGCGGGCGTCTATGCCGGCGCGGTGATCCGCTTCTAATCCCGCCCAAGGGACACCACACCGGGGTGCGGCACTTCCGATAACACGGGCCGTTGTCAACCGAACAACGCGCGATCACGTCGCTGAATTTTTCTCTCAACATCCTTTCCCGAAAGGGCTTGCGAACATTGACCGCTCGGCATGGAGTGGCCATACTCACCCCCGCGGCCCGCTCGGTCCGCCGACTCGAGAGGGATGACGCGCGTGCCCTGCCACAGGCCCACGCCCCGGCCCGGCCGAACTGGCCGACCCGACCCGGCCTTGCCGCCTGCGTCGGGGCCCGAGGCATGGAGGGTGCCCGCGTCGGCCCGCTCGATTCGGCGCACCACGCGAGACGCGAACCAGCACGCCCGCCCGCGCACGCCCCCCGGGGACGCCAGCGGCACACGGGCGATTCGATGGCGTTCTGATCAGGTGGGAGCGGCGCTCATGGCAACGGTGACCAAGAAAGACCTCGTGGAATGCATCGCCGAACGCACCGGCGTGAAGCGCACCGATGTCAAGGCCGTCATCCACGAGTCCCTCGAGATGATCATCGAGCAACTCGCCGAGGGCAACCGCCTCGAGTTCCGCGACTTCGGCGTCTTCGACGTGCGTGAGCGCGCCGCCCGCACAGCCCAGAACCCCAAGACCCTCGAGCGCGTGCAGGTGCCGCCCAAGCGCACCGTGCGCTTCAAGGCCGGGCGGATGATGAAGGTCCGCGTCGAAGAGGTCGTGGTCGAGACGCCCGCCGCATCGCCGGCCCATTCACCAGGCGCGGCACCCGCCGAGACGCCCCAGGTCCGCGTGACCGCCAACCTCAACCACACGGCCGCGACCGAGTCGCGCTGAGCACGCGCCCCAATCTAGTCGACCGTCGCGGGGTCGACCGTCGCGGGCGAGCTCACCGACAGCTCGAGCATGCGGTCGAGCGCCTGGAGCGCCAGCGAGCGCACTTCCGGGTGGACGCGGACGACGTTGATCGCCTTGGCGTGGTCCATGCCGCGCTCGTCGCCAGACTTGGGATCGATCCCGCAGAGCTGATCGAGGATCCAGAGCAGGTGGGGCTCGTCGATGCGGTACATCGTCGTGCAGAGGCACTGGCAATCGCTCAAGATCCGCACGCTCACGCCGCGTTTCTGGGCCGCCTGTGCAAGCCGATTCACCAAGTGCACCTCGGTGCCCACGGCCCACGCGCTGCCGGGCTCTGCCGACTCGATCGTGCGGATGATGAACTCGGTCGAGCCCGCGAGGTCGGACTTGTCGACGACCTCCTTGCAGCACTCGGGGTGCACGAGGATCTGCACCGGCTGCTCGCCGCGTGCGACGCGCTGCTCGTTCTCCGCGCGGATCTGGTCGCAGTGCTCGGGGCGGAAGAGCTTGTGCACCGAGCAGTGCCCGGCCCAGAGGATCACGTCGCTCGCGAGGACCTGCTCGGGCGTGGCGCCGCCGAGCGGGTCGCCCTTGGCCGTGCGCTTGGGGTCGTAGACGCAGGAGCGCGATGCGACGTCGATGCCGAACTTCGCGGCCGTGTTGCGCCCGAGGTGCTGGTCGGGCAAGAAGAGGATCTTGATCTGCTCGCCCGGCTCTTTGGGCCGGACACCGCCGGCCATCGCCCAGGCGAAGACCTCGTCGGCGTTGCTCGACGTGCAGCACGCGCCCTCGTGCTGGCCCACGAACGCCTTGATCGCGGCGGTCGAGTTCACATAGGTGATTGGCACGATCCGGCCGTGCCAGTTCTGCTCGGCGAGCGTCGTATGCAAGAGCTCCCAGGCCTCGACCGTGTCGTCGTACGCGGCCATGTCCGCCATGGAGCAGCCGGCCGACAGATCGGGCAGGATCACGTCGATGTGCTCGGGCGTGAGCATGTCGGCGGACTCGGCCATGAAGTGCACGCCGCAGAAGATCACGTGCTCCACGGGCTTCTCGTCGGCGACGCCCGCAGCGAGCTGGCTGAGCTTGAGCGAGTCGCCGGTGAGGTCGGCGTGGCGGACGACCTCGTCGACCTGGTAGTGGTGCCCGAGGATGACCACGCGATCGCCGAGCCGCTGCCGCCGCTCGGTGATCGCGGCCGCGAGCTGGTCGGAGGTCATCTGCCGATAGCGTTCGGGGAGTGCGGGCTGCCAGAGCATGCACAACGGTAGCGCCGCGTCGCTGGTGAGCCGCAACGCCGGGCACACCGGGTGACGCTCGGGTTGTGTTCGTGCTTTGTGGTGCGTCGCGGCCTTCAGGCCACGGCCGCGAGCGGCACCGCCTCGGCGAACTCGACCGCGACCGCCTGCCCGAGCCCCGGGGCCCGCGCCACGCGCGTCACGCGGGCCGTCACCATCTCGCGGCGCTTGAGCACCGGATCGCTCGTCCACGCGATACCGACATGAACGAGATCGCCCGGCGACATCGGCCGGCTGGATTCGACGCGGAGCAGCGCGCCCCCGGGCGAGAGGTTGACCGTCTCGGCCCAGGCGTACTTTCGACTCGGGCTGTGCAGCACGCGCGCCGGGCGCACGACGGGGCGGCGGGCGTGCGAGCGCTGGTCACGCGCCCCACCGGGCGTGCTCGTCTCGGAGGTCGCGGCGGGACCCAACGGCGGCTGCGGTTCGTCTTCCATACATGGGCTATCGGTCCGATGGGCACGCGACTGGCCCGAAAACGCGGGCGGGGCTGATCGAACACCCCCGATCGGGCCGATAACCGGCAGATCATGCGCGTTGCCGTCTGCATCCCGACCCACCAGCGGCTCGAGGCCCTCGCCCGATGCGTCGGTGCCCTGGCCCATCAAACGGCCGCCCGCTCGCAGTACGACATCATCGTGGGCATCGACGGCCCGGACACGGGCGAGGCCCGCGCGGTCGCCGCGATCGACCCCGAGGCGCGCGTCATCGCCTGCCCCAAGCGCGGGCCGGCCGCGACGCGCAACACGCTCATCGAGCACGCCGAGGCCGACCTGATCCTGTGGCTCAACGACGACGTCGTGCCCGCGCCCGATCTGGTCGCCCAGCATCTTGCACGCCACGCCGATCTCGAAGGCCGCGACGCGATGGTGCTCGGGGCCGCGCCCTTCGCCGTCACGCAGCCCGACCGCCTCTTCGACCGGCTGATCCGCGAGACGAGCATGGTCTTCTTCTACGACCAGATGAACGCCGACGACCCCGACCGCGACTGGGGCTATCGGCACGCGTGGACGCTCAACCTCTCGATGCCCGCAGGCCCGATCCGCCGCGTAGGAGGCTTTGCCGCGAGCCTCGCCGCGCCGGCCTTTGAAGACCTCGAGTGCGCGCACCGACTCGCAACACACGCGGGCATGCCCGTGCTCTACCACCCGGCGGCGCGCGTGGTGCACGAGCACCGATACGAGCCGGCACAGTATCTGGCGCGCGAGCGCTCGCTCGGCCGCGAGGCGGTGGGCCTGGCAAGTGTCGCGCCCGCGTGCGCCACGTCGCTCTTCGGGCGCGACCTGCTCGACGCGCGCGAACGCGACGCGGCCCGCACGATCGTCGAGCGACTCACGCGGGACGCCGACCGATGCGAGCCGGCGTTCCTCGAGCTTGCAAACATGCCCGCCGACGCGATCGCCGGGCCGCACGCCGATCAGCTTGTGTCGCTGCTCTACCAGCAGCACCTGCTGCTCAAGCGCGTGCGTTGGCACGAGGGCGCGCTCGCCGCGCTCGAGCGCTCTCAGGCCGCCTGATTCGACGTCTCGTACAAGCGGTGCACCGCGATGCCCACAGCATCGCCCGCTCGCTCCGCCCGCTCGGCCCAGGCCGCCGCGATGCTCTGCTCGTGCAAGTGGCTCGAGATGACGATCGCGCGGACGCCCGCGGCCACCGCGGCATCGGGCGAGATCACCTCGGCCCCCGCGATACGCGAGCCCCATCGGGCGCGGTCGTCGTCGATGACCAGCGCGATGCCGTGCCGACGAATCACGGCGGCGCACGCCTCGGTGTGCGCGCCCGCGCCGTGGATCGCAACGCGGCCCATCGGCACGCCGACGCTGGAAAGCCCACGGAGCACGCGCTCGAGCCGATCGCTCGCGTCGGCGGGCACGCTGCCGCCGCCCGCTGCGAAGCCGACCGGTCGACCAGCGGGCCAGACGAGCGCCGCCTCGCGAACGACCTCCGAGAGGATGCGCTCCACGCGATCCGCGTGGGCTCGAACGCTGTATCGCTCGGCCGCGACCGCGCGGGCCGACGCAGACAGTTCGGCCTCGTCGTGCTTGAGATATCGAACCACCACGTCCGCCAACGCCACTGCGGCCGCGTGCTCATCGGCTAGCGGCAAGACGTCAGCGATCATCCCGCTCACGCCGTCCTCGATCGCCTCGCCCGCGCCGCTGGCGGTGCGCGTCAGCAGCACGGGGCACCCGGCCGCGAGCGCCTCGAGCATCGAGATACTGAGCCCCTCGTACCGCGAGCCGAGCACCAGCGCGTCGGCCCAACGCAGCCACTTCTGCACGCCAATCGGCTCGCACGCGCCGACCATCCGCGTGGATGGTGTCCGCTCGAGCTCGCGCTCGACGTCGTCGCGTGCCGGCCCATCGCCCACGAGCACCAGCTCGTGCTCCACGCCGCGCTCGTCGAGCAGCCGCGACATCGCGGGAAGCGCGAGCACGCGCTTCTGGCTGTGCTCGAGCCGGCCCGTGTAGACCAATCGCAGCGGTCGCTTGGCGATCGGCGAGCGCGGCCTCGGCTCGGGCAGCTCGATGCCATAGGGCACCCGCACGACGCGGTCGGCGTGGGCGGGCATCGCCTCGATCAGCCGCTGCTCGATCGTCTTGCTCACCGCCACCACCGCGTGCAGCGCGTCCGCGTAGTGCGAGAGCACACGCGTGTCGTAGGCAATGTCCGAGTGCTGCCAGCCGACCAATCGCACGCCGTGCGTGCGCGTCAGCGCCGCAGCTGCGCCGTAGACCTCGCCGTGCAGATTCGCGCTGAAGACCACCGGCCCGCCATCGGCAAGCGACTCGACCGCGCGGGCGTACACCGCGTGCAGCGCCTCGGCGTCGCACATCGCCTCGCCCGCGGCGGGAAGCTCGGGGTGGTCGAAGACCGACACCTCGCGCGCGATCGGTAGCGCTAGCCGATCCTGCCCGGCCGGCTCGGCGTGCAGCACCAGGCCGCAGCGCCAGCCGCGCGACGAGAGCTCATTGGCAAGCCGGACGCCCCAGAGCGTGACCCCGGAGACATTCAGCCCCTGCGGCAGCGCGATGAGCAGCGCCGGCGACACGGTGCTGGCGACATCGCTCGGGTCGGCGTGTGTGTCTGTCATGGCTCGTACACCCCATCGTCGAGCGCCAGTGCCGCGTACCGCCGCGCCACGTCCGCCATCGACTCGACCCGGATCATGCGTCGGTACGCGTCGTACCGCGCCATCAGGCGGTCGAGCAATATCGGCACCTGCTCGGGCCGAGTAAACGGCAACCCGCCGAAGCCGGCCAGTTCCGGGTGGCCGCCGCCGTCGTAGTACAACGCGGGCAGCCCGCACGACAGCGCCTCGACCAGCGCGTTGCTGCACGGGTCGTTGCGGCTCGCGGTGATGTACACGTCGCTTTGCCGCAGCAGCTCGCCCAGCTCGGCACTTCCGACCGGCTCGATCACGCGCACGCCCTCGACGCCGGGCGGCAAGTTGCCCACGAACGTCAGCTCATACCGCGCGGGATCGAGGTGCTCGGCGAGCCACGCGTACACCGCGGC
>CAYQAD010000120.1:0-7844 GCA_964415125.1 uncultured Phycisphaeraceae bacterium
GCGGGCGCCGCGGCCGCGGGCACCGGCGCGTAGCCCTGGGGCATCACGATCGCGTCGCCAGGGCCGCGCTTGATCGTCACGGTCTCTTCCTGATCGCGCATGTCCAGCTCGGAAAGGTCGTTCTCGACCATCAGGCGAACCAGTTCCTTGAGCTTCCGGATATCGATCATGTCGCAAGTCCCATCAAAGCGTCACGCGACGCGCTCGGGCGAACGCCTACAGCGTCGCCCATTCGATTGTCTTGGGCAGCGTGCACAGGTTCTTCGAACCCGTCGCCGTCACCACGAAATCATCCTCAATCCGCACGCCGCCGATCCCCGGCAGGTAGATCCCCGGCTCGATCGTCACGACCATGCCCTCTTCGATCGGCGTCGGCTCGTACAGCGGGTTCATCCGCGGATCCTCGTGGATCTCAAGCCCAAGCCCATGCCCGAGCCCGTGCCCGTACATCTCGCCGTAGCCCGCCTTGGTGATCACATCGCGCGACGCCGCGTCGACCTCGCGCGTCGTCATGCCGGGCCGAAGCGCCGCCGCCGCCGCGAGATGCGACTCCAGCACGATGCCGTAGATCTCGCGCATCTTCGCGGGCCACTTCCCGAGCGAAAACGTGCGCGTCATGTCGCCGTGGTACCCGTTGACCTTCGCGCCCCAATCGATAAGCAACGGCCGGTTCTTCGCCAGTTTCACCTTCGCCGGGCGGTAGTGGGGGAACGACCCGTTCGCCTTCGCCGCGACAATCGTTGTGAAGCCCGGCTCGGTCGACCCGCGCGCCTTCATCTCAAACTCGAGCCGGCCGCACACCTCGAGCTCCGTCTGCCCGGGCCTGATCGTCGGCAGCAGCGCCTCGAGCGCCGCCTCCTGCACGCGGATCGCCTTGCGGATCATCGCGACCTCCGCCGCGTCCTTCTTCACGCGCAGCCGCTTCACAACGCCCGTCGTGTCAAAGACCTTCTTCCCGCCCACCGCCTTCGCGAGCACCCGGCGCTCGGCGACCGTCAGATGCTCGGCCTGCAGCCCGCACCGCCGCACGCCAAGATCGCCGAACAGCTCGCGCAGCGCCGCCGCGAATGACCCCGTCCGGATGTGCACCTTCAGCCCGGGCTTCACCGGCTCGAGCTCTTCCCAGTACCGGAAGTCGCTGATCACCACGCCCTTGCCCCGCGTGCCCTTCGCGGGCATCAGCAGGTAGCTGTCACCCCCAAGGAAGCCGGTGAGGTACGCGACGTCCTTCGGATCGGTCACGAGGAACCAGTCGGCCCCAGCGTCCCGCGCCGCGGCGCGGAGCTTCGTCTGGCGGGCCAGCTCAGGCCGCACCACCTTCTTCTTTGGTGTTGATCGCGACGAACGGGTCGTCGCACGCTTTGGAGAAGAAGTCGCGGGCATGGCCGCAATCATAGCCCGAGCAGCACGTTCCCACCCAGAACGCGCAGGCCTCCGCGATTGACCCGACATCGCACGACACCGCCCCACACGCCCGCGCATCGCGCGAGCGTCGCCCGCCAAAGCCATACTCTCGCGTCATGGCACGCCCGGCGCCATCGCGCCTCTCCCTCCTGCTCATCGCGCCCACCGCGCTGCTCATCGCCGCCGCGATCGCGCTGCCCCTCGCCCACGCGGTCCTCGTCGCCGCGCGTCGCACGATCGGCTCGCTCTCCACCACAACCGACACCGCACCGAACACAGTCCTCCCCGACATCGCGCCCGCGCTGGCCGCCTCGCTCGGCTGGGCGCTGTCCATCGCCGCGCTGAGCACGCTCGTGGCGATCCCGCCCGCCTGGCTCGTCCGCCGGAGCCAGTCCTGGCTCGTCGCGCTCATCCCGCTCCCGCTGCTCATGCCGACCTACCTCGCCTACGCGGGCCTCTCCATCCTCCGCGCACCGCGCACGCCCCTCGGTGACTGGCTCATCCAACTCGCCACCACCGCCGAGCCCGGCTCGCTGACCGGCACCGCCCCCATCATCGCCGGCAAGCTCACCGCGCTCATCGGGCTCGCACTCTGCCTCTGGCCCATCCCCGCCCTCATCATCGGCCTGCGTCTCCAGCGCATCGGCGACGACACGATCGACGCGCTCGCGCTCGACGCGACCTCGCGCCTCGCCCGATCGCAGGCCCTCGCCCGCCTGCTCGCGCCGTCCATCGCGCTCGCCCTCGGCGCGGTCGGCCTGGTCTGCCTCGGCTCGGCCGTCCCCCTCCACCTCGCCCAGGCAAAGACCCTCGCACTCCGCGTCTGGCTGGCCCTCGCCCAGCTGCCCCCGGCAGAGCACCACCGCGCGTGGATCGCCGCGTGGCCGCTCGTGCTCATCGCCGCGGTCGCAGCCATCGCGATCGCCATCGCCCTCGTCCGCCCGATGCGCGACGCGCTCGACCCGCCCAAGCTCGATCGCCCCGCGCCGCCCGCCGCCTCGATTGTCGCCGGCCTGCTTCTTACGCTCGGCGTCGCGCTGCCGCTCGCCCTGTTCGCCACAGTGCTCACCAGCCCGGCCGACCTGCCCAAGTTCTGGACGCTCTCCGGCCGAGCCGTCGCGGATGCAGCCGTGAATGCCGCGCTCGTCGTGCCCGTCGGCGTGCTCATCGCCGCCGCCTTTGCCCATGCCGCGGGCAATCTCGCCTGGCCCGGGCGGGCCCGCCGCCGCCTCTGGGCCGCCCGCTCGGCCCTCGCCCTCCTGCTCATCGCCGGCCTGGTGCCGGGCGTGCTCATCGCCTCCGCACTCGCCTCCTTCTATACACCCCTCCCCGCGATCGCCGACACGCGGGCGATCCTCATCCTCGCCGCCATCGCCCGTTTCGGGTGGGTTCCCGCCCTGCTCGGGCTCTGGATCGCCCGCAGCGAGCCGCCAGCCCGGTTCGACCTTGCCCAGGCCGACGGCGTCCGCTCGCCCCTCGCCCGCCTCGCCACCCTCACCCCCGCCCATCGCGCCGCCCTTGCCGCCGCCGGGCTCATTCTCGCGCTGCTCAGCCTCCACGAGATCGAGGCCGCGGTCATCCTCACGCCCGTCGGCACCCGCTCGCTCGCCCGCCAGTTCCTCGACGAGCTCCACTTCCTTCGCCTCGATGCCCTCGCCGCGGGCGTCATCCAGATCGTCGGCCTCGGGATCCTCCTCGCCCTCGCCGCCGGCCTTGCCCTCCAGATCGCCACCCGCCCGCCGCCGGGCCCCGCCAGCGCGAGCCGCGAATGAAACCCGACGGATGAGAAACGGATAGAAACGTCCGAACCTGTAGACTCGTGATGCGTCGCACCGAGGAACGCTCGCTCGGCGCACGCTCGTGCCAATCCCAGCCGACCCCCGACCCGCTCGCTCGCTTTGCATCGCCCACTCACCGCCGGCCGACCACAGGCCCGCCCAGACCGGAACTTCGCGTGCCCCCCCACGCCGGCCTCCCCCATCGCCGAGCACTGCCAGCTGCCATCGCAGCAACCATCGCCGCCGTCACTCTCCTCGGCCCCGCCATGGGTTGCACCCGTGCCGACCCGCACACTGCCGCGCCGTTCGTCAACGCGCGCACCATCGGCGAGATCGGCCTGAGCCCGGGCCAGTTCTCCTACCCCCGCGCGATCGCCACCGACGGCACGCTGCTCTACGTCATCGACAAGACCGCCCGCCTCCAGGCGATCGATCCCACCACGGGTCGCGCCACGCAGGTCGCCACCACGCCCGAGCACGCCCTCGGCATGCCCTGCGGCCTGACCGTCGCGCCCGACGCCGACGGCAACACACGCCTCTACGTCGCCGACACCCACTACCACCGCGTTCTCGTCTACGACCCCCAGAGCCTCGACCAACCCATCGACCAGTTCGGCACCTACGGCGAAGCCGCGGGCGAGTTCATCTATCCCACCGATATCGCCGTGCTCACCGACCACGCCGGCCGGGCGCAGCGCATCTATGTCAGCGAGTACGGCGGCGCCGACCGCGTCCAGGTCTTCGCCGCCGACCACACGCACCTGGCAAGCATCGGCTCCTTCGGCGATGGGCGAGCGCAGTTCAACAGGCCCCAGGCGATCGGCATCGCGATGGTCCAGGGCGCACCCTCGCTGGTCATCGCCGACGCCTGCAACCATCGCGTCGGCGTCTTCGATCTCGACGGCGAGCCCATCCGCTGGATCGGGCGCGCCGGCGATGCCCCGGGCGAGTTCAACTACCCCTACGGCCTCGAGCTCCTGCCCGACGGCACCGCCCTCATCGTCGAGTTCGGCGGCGCGCGACTCCAGCGCATCGACCTGGCCACCGGCGACTCGCTCGCCACACTCGGCGCGCCCGGCGGCGGCCCGGGCCAGCTCGCCACACCATGGGGCCTTGCGCGCATCGGCCGCGAGCTCTTTGTCCTCGACTCGGGCAACAACCGCATCCACGCCCTCGAAGCACCGCGACACCTCATGGATCGCTCGATCGCGCAGGTGCCCCGATGATCGCCGGCGCGACGCACGCAGCAACACTCGGCCTGATCATCGGCCCCGTGCAGCTCGAGCGGCCCGTGTGGCTGCTGCTCGTCGTGGTCTGCGCGCCGCTGTTCATCTACATCGCGCGGTCCAGCCTCTCGGGCCTCGGCACCACGACCCATCGCCTCGCCCTGGCCGTGCGGTTGCTGCTGCTCGCGATCATCGCCACCGCCCTCGCCGAGCCCAGCTTGCGCCGCGAGGCGCAGGACGTGGCCGTCACGGTCATCCTCGACGCCTCGCGCTCCATCCCCGCGCCCCTCCAGCGCCAGGCCGACACCTACTTCGAGCGCACGCTCGAGAACAAGCAAGTCGAGAGCGACCAGCTCGGCGTCATCACCGTCGCCCGCGACGCCCGCGTGCAGGCCCTGCCCAGCAAGCTCAACGCGCTCATCGAGCGAACCACCCGCGTCGATCCGAACGCGACCGACCTCGCCGCCGCCGTGCGCCTCGCGATGGCGATCTCGCCCGACAACGCGGCCCATCGCCTCGTCATCGCGTCGGACGGCAACGAGACCGCGGGCTCGCTGCTCCAGGCCGCCGAAGCCGCACGCGCCGCGGGCGTGCCCATCGACGTGCTCCCCCTCACCTACGACCACGACACCGAGATCATCGTCGACCGCATCGTCGCGCCCGCCACCGCACGCGCGGGGCAGACGATCAACGTCCGCGTGATCGTCACCGCGACCAAACCCGCCGCGGGCAGGCTCACGCTCTTGCTCAACGGCAAGGCGATCGATCTCGCGCCCGACTCGCCCGAGCTGGGCAGGCTCGTCCAGCTCGACTCGGGCACGAACCCGCTCGTGGTGCCGATCATCCCGCCCAGCACCGGGCCGCAACGCCTCGAGGCGATCTTCGAGCCGCTCGAGGGCACGGGTGTCGACGCGATCGCCGAGAACAATCGCGCACTCGCGGTCACCTTCGTCAGCGGCGAGGGCTCGGTGCTCGTCCTCGCGAACCTGCCCGAAGAAGCGGGCCCCATGATGGACGCGCTGTTCGAATCACAGATCAACGCCGAGCAGCGCACGCCCGACCGCGCCCCCACGAGCCTCGAGCAGTGGAACGCGTTCGACGCGGTCGTGATGCTCAACCAGTCCGCGTACGACTACTCCGAGGCCCAGCAGGACCAGCTCCGTCAGTTCGTCCATGACTCCGGCGGCGGGCTGCTCATGATCGGCGGGCCCGACTCCTTCGGCGCCGGCGGCTGGATCGGCTCGCCCATCGAGGATGCGCTGCCCATCCGCCTCGATCCGCCGCAAAAGCGCCAGATGCCCCGCGGCGCGCTCGCGATCATCGTCCACTCCGTCGAGGCGCCCAACGGCGTCTTCCTCGGCAGGCAAACCGCACGCGCCGCCATCGGCGCGCTCAGCCGTCTCGATCTCGCCGGCATCATCGAATACAACTACACCGCCGGCACCGACTGGGTCATGCCCATGTCCGAGGTGGGCGACGGCTCGCGCGCACGCCAGGCGATCAACAACCTCACCTTCGGCGACATGCAGGACTTCGCGCCCTCCCTCCGCGTCGCGCTCGGAGGCCTCTCCACCGTCGACGCGGGCCAGCGCCACCTCATCATCATCTCCGACGGCGACCCCTCATTCCCGCCGAACTCGCTGCTGCAAGACTTCGTCGACGCGGGCATCAGCATCTCCACCGTCGGCGTTTTCCCGCACTCGGGCAGCGACACGCGTCGCATGTCGCTGCTCTCGCAGCGCACCGGCGGCAACCACTACAACATCAACACCCAGGCCGCCCTCGCGAGCGTGCCGCAGATCTTCATCAAGGAAGCCCAGACCGTCCGCCGCTCGCTCATCTGGGAGGGCACGCCCTTCTCGCCCACGCTCATCCCGATCGCCAGCGAGCCCATGCGCGGCATCGCCGGCGTCCCGCCCGTCTCGGGCTACGTCGTCGCCGCCGAACGCGAAGGACTCGCCCTCGTCACGCTCCGCGGCCAGGAGAACGACCCTGTCGCCGCCCAATGGCAGCATGGCCTGGGCAAGGTCGTCACCTTCACCTCCGACGCGACCACGCGCTGGGGCAGCGCGTGGGTCGCCTGGCCGCAGTTCAAACAGTTCTGGGAGCAGCACGTCCGCTGGGCGATGCGCCCCGGCGGCTCGGCCGACGTCCGCATCACCACCGAGAACCGGGGCGATGAGACGGTTGTGCTCGTCGACATGCTCGACGCCGCGGGCGAGCCCGTGAACTTCGCAAACCTCCGCGCCCGCGCCTCCACGCCCGACGGCGCCGGCCTGGCTGTCGAGCTCGCGCAGATCGCGCCGGGCACCTACCAGGGCGTCTTTCCCTCGGGCGACCCCGGCACCTATGTGCTCGGCGTGAACTACGACGCGCCCGCAACCGAGAGCCGGCCCGCCCTCGAAGGCTCGGCGCAGGCCGCCGTCGCCCGCCCCTTCGCCGATGAGTTCCGCGCCCTCGAGGACAACGCCGCGCTTTTGCGACAGGTCGCCGCGACCACCGGCGGGCAGGTGCTCACCGACGATCCGCGCCAGGCCGACCTCTGGCGTCGCGCGGGCGTGACCATGCCCGTGACGACCCGCCCGATCTGGCTCGCGCTCGCACTCGCGGCGATCGCGCTGTTCATCGCCGACGTGGGCATCCGAAGAGTCCGGCTCGATCCGGCCGCGGTGGGGCGTGCGATGCTCCGCGTCGCCAGGCCCAAGGCGGGCAAGTCGGCCGCGGAGCTCTCGTCGCTGCAAGCCGCCCGCGCCAAGGCACGCGAGGCGATCGACCAGCGCGCAAGCCAAGCCCCCGCCACGCCGACGGTCGTTGCCTCGCGCAAGTTCGAGGCCGACCCGAGCGCGACCAAAGCGCCCGATCCGGTCGCGCCCGCAGCAACCGCACCGACACCCGCCGCCAAGCCCAAGCCCGACGCAGCCGACGCGCCCGAAGAGGGCATGTCCCGCCTCCTCGCCGCCAAGCGCCGAGCGCAGGGCGACAACCCAAACGATCCATCCCAGAGCTAGCGCCAAGAGCTAGCAAGCCCGAGAGGACCGCCCCATGGCTCCCAACCCAGACGCCCAGCAAACCCCCGCCGAAGTGCAAGCCGCGTGCGACCAGTTCCGCACCACCTTCGCCGCGCTCGAAGCCGAGATCGGCAAGGTCATGGTCGGCCAGCAGGAGGTCGTCCGTGCTGTGCTCGTCGCGCTCTTCGCCGGCGGCAACGTTTTGCTCGAGGGCGTCCCCGGGCTCGGCAAAACGCTCCTCGTGCGCACGCTCGCCGAAACGCTGAGCCTGCCCTTCAGCCGAATCCAGTTCACGCCCGACCTCATGCCCGCCGACGTCATCGGCACCAACATCGTCTCGGAAGACCCCGACACCGGCCGCCGACAGTTCGAGTTCCAGCGCGGCCCGATCTTCGCGCAGGTCGTCCTCGCCGACGAGATCAACCGCG
>CAYQAD010000121.1:0-7735 GCA_964415125.1 uncultured Phycisphaeraceae bacterium
AACAACTTCTGGCACCGCGTCTGTTCGATGATCTGGCTGCCCTACGCCTTCCGCTCGGGCATCAAGATCAAGAAGATCGACTCGAACACCTTCACGGCCGTCCTGCCCTTCCGCCGCTTCAACCGCAACTGGTACAACGCCATGGCCGGCGCTGCCCTGCTCGGCAACTGCGAGATCGCCGGCGGCTCGTTCGTCTTCGGCTTCGTCGGCGCGGACTACACCGTCGTCTGCAAGCGCCTCGAGTACTCATTCAAGCGCCCCTGCTTCGGGCCGGCGATCTACCGCATCACGCCGCAGGAGGACGTGCAAGCCCTGGTCGACGCGGGCGGCGAGTTCAACATCACCCTCGACCTCGCGATCTACCAGGCGATCAGCAAGCCCGGCGGCAAGGAGAAGCTCGTCGGCCGATCCGTGACGACCTTCCACGTCACGCCCAAGTCGCTGCACCGCGCCCGCAAGGCCCGCAAGGCCGCCGCCGAGCAGCAGCTCAAGCAAGAACAACAAGACCAGCAGCAGGCATGACGCCCTCCACGCGGCCCGGCCCGCTCGCGGTGCTCTCGTGGGGTCTCTACCTCGCGTGCGCATGGACCTGGTGCATCGGGATGTACTTCCCCACGCTCCTGCTCCGGGACTTCGGCGTCTGGGGCTGGATCATCTTCGCCGTGCCCAACGTCGTCGGCGCCGCCGCGGTCGGCTTCGTCTTCACGTCGCCCGAGCGCTCCCGCGCCTTCATCGACACGCACCGGGCCGCCACCACCTGGTTCGGCATCATCACGATCGCGTTCCACGGCTACTGGATCGCATGGCTCACCGCGGGGCTACCCATACCAAACGCCTCGGGCGCGATCCTGTGGGCGGGCCTCGCCCTCGCGCCGTTCGTCGTGCTCTCGCGCTGGCTCTCGCCCCGGCTGCTCGCGCTCGGCGTCGGGCTGATCTCAGCAACCGCGCTGGCACTCGCGCTGCGCAACGACTGGCACTCGATCCCGCTCGCGCCGGCGACCCAGCCGCACGCCGATCTGCTGTGGCTCGCGCCCGCCGTCGCGTTCGGCTTTGCGCTCTGCCCGCCGATGGACCTCACGCTCCAGCGCGCGCGCCGATCGCTGCCCGGCCGAGCCGGAGCCGCAGCCTTCGCCATGGGCTTCGGCATCTTCTTTCTCGCCATGATCGTCTACAGCGCGATCTATGCGCGCCCGGTGCTCGCTGGCAGCTCCATCGCAACCGTCCCGCTCGTGGCGCTGGTCGCCCACCTGCTCGCGCAGGTCCTCTTCACCGTCGGCATGCACACACGCGAGCTCCGTGAGCGCGGGCCCGGCACCGTGCGCACCGCGGCGGGCGCCCTCGTCGTCGCCGCGGTCCTCGGCGCGATCGCCGCGCGCACGCCCGATCTGCCCGGCCCGCTCTTCGGCGGGCTCAGCACGGGCGAGATCGGGTATCGCGCGATCCTCTCGGTCTACGGCCTTGCGCTGCCCGCCTACGTCTGGATCATCGCGATCCCGCGCCGAATGCCGCTCGATGCCCGAAAGGCCGTGCGCGTTTGGATCGCCGCGTGCGCCATCGCGACGCCCTGCTACTGGATGGGCTTCGTCGCAGCCCAGCACTTCTACCTCGTGCCGGGGTTGCTCGTGCTGCTGCTCGCCCGGCTCATTCCGTGCCGAGCCGAGCCAGCACACGCCGGGCGGTAGTGCGCACGAGCTCGTCCTCTCGCGCCGACCACGCCAGGTCACGAACCGCCGCGAGGAGTCCGTCGTCGTCACCGCGCTCGAGCGCATTGCCCGCAGCGATCAACGCATTGCGCTTCATCATGGTGAGCGTGATGCGCTTGAGCGAGCTGCCCGTGAGCCGAGCACGCCGGGTCGCCTCGTCCCATCGCAGCACGTCGAGCAGGTCGAAGCCGATGCGACGGGGCGCGTAGGCATCGTGCGCCGCCACGCCCGTGGCCCGCCGGCTGTTGTGCGGGCAGACCTCCTGGCACACGTCGCACCCCGCGATCCAGTCGCCCATGCCGCGCCAGTATCGCTCGTCGATCGCACCCCGGCGTTCGATCGTGAGGTACGAGATGCACCTGGTCGCGTCGACCGAGTACGGCGTGATCGCGTCGGTCGGGCAGGCATCGATGCACCGCGTGCATGTGCCGCAGGCGTCGGCGTGGATCGCCTGCGTCGCGGGCGCTTCGAGCTCGAGCGTTGTGAAGAACCCGCCGAGCACCATCCAGCTGCCGAGCTTGGGATGGATGACCAGCGTGTGCTTGCCGATCCAGCCCAGCCCCGCAGCGATCGCGTGGTCCCGCTCCAGCACGGGTGCCGAGTCGGTGAACGTGCGGAAGCGCTCGCCCGGGAAGCGCTCGCGCAGCTCGTCGGCGAGCCCGTGCAGACGACGCTTGATCACGTGGTGGTAGTCACGCCCGCGGGCGTATCGGCCGATCCGCCCGACGTGATCCAGCCGACCGGCATGGCCCCCGCGATCGACGCCCTCGGCCGTGATGTCAACATCGGGGTCGGCGTCTGGGTCGGCGTGCCATTCGTCGCGCGATGCGTACAGGTCCCCCACCATCAGCACCGACCGCGCGCCCGCCAGCACCGCCCGCGGATCACACCGCTCGGCGAGCTGATCGGCCATGAACGCCATGTCCCCGTGCTTGCCCGACTCGACCCAGCCCCGCAACGCGTCCTCGCGCCCCGGCGGCGTCACGACCGCCACACCCGCGAGCGCAAACCCACGCCGCCGCGCCATCTCGACGACACGCTCCGCGACCTGCGCTTGCGACAAGGGCACCCCGAGCGCCGGCTAGGCGGTGACCGCTTCGCGACGGTCCGGTGCGGCGGGCGACGTCCGCGAGCCGCCGAGCCAGCCGTGCAGACGCTCCGCGCTCAGGCGGAGCACGTCCTCGGGCTCGCCCAGCTCGGGCATCCAGACGCGAGGCCAATCGAACACGACCCAGCCGTCGAACTCGGCCTCGGCCAAGGCCCGCACGGTCTCTTCGACGCCCGCGTCGCCGTCGCCGAGCGCGCAGGGCGTGGTGCCCTTGCGATCGGTCAGCCGGACCATCCAGAGCTTTGAACCCAAGGTCTCGATCGCGCTGGACACGCTCTCGCCCGCCGCCGCGCCGACCGCCGGGGCGTAGCACGCGCCGACCAGCGGGTGCGAGCCGGTCGCCTGGATCAGCTCGGCCACGTCGCTCGATGTCTGGAAGTCGCCGCCGTTCTCAAACGCGATCCGCACACCGCGCTTGTCGGCACGATCGACCGCCAGCCGGGCCCGCTGCCCGATGCGCCGCACCGTGCGCGTGCGGTTGTCGAAGCGAGGCACCGCAAAGCCGAACACACGCACCATCGGGATCGAGACGTCGTCCGCCAGCCGGATCGCACGCTGGCACGCGCGCACGCTTTTCTCGGTGTCCAGCAGCGCCCGCCCGACCACCGGCGGCAGGATCGCCTCGTCGAACGACACGCTCGTCGCGAGCGAGGGTATCGAGGCGCCCGCGTCGGCGAACATCTCGCGCAGCTTCCGCCCGCCGGTCAGCGAGGGCTCGCACACGATGCGCTCGGGTGTATCGAGGAACGTCCGCAACTCCACGCCGTCGTAGCCCGACTCGCGGACAAACGACGCGACGCGCTCGAGCGTCCAGTGCGGACAGGCCACCGTGCCAAAGGCGAGCTTCATGCCAACCAAGCCTTTCGAAGCGTCGGGGCGGCTCCTGCCAACAGACCGAACCAATCCCAACCGAGCATCATCGTAGTGGCCCTCCCGCGCCCGTCAATGTGGGCCGGTGCCCGCCCATCGCCCGAGACGGCCCACTCGCCGACGACCCCGCGGCCCACCACACGGCCCACCATGCGGCTGAGGCGGCGCAGCCGGACCCCGCACCCCACGAAACCCCGAGCGGGTGTGTGCGTCGCACCGACCGGATCGCATGCTCTGGGGACACGCGCCGGCGGGGGCTGGATTCTCGCCGAGACGCAAACACTGGCGGCGTTCGCGGCTTCGGCCCGATACCAACCGCCCGCAACGCGACACGCGAGGTCCGCATGCACGAAGCCAAGCTCCACACGCGCGCCGAGATGCACATCGAATCCAAGCCCCTGCCCACGCCCCCAAGCCAACGACTCCCGATCGTTGTGCGAACAGCCGTCGCAACCTCCTGCCTCACGCTCGCGACGGGCTGCGGCTACAACGCCCGCGACGAGTTCCTCGCCACTCAAGCCGTCACCATCGCCGCGAGCGAGGGTGACGGCTCCACGATCGCCGCCCTTGACGCGGATTGGCCCTCATTCAACTCGATGGGCTCGGGCATCCAGAGCGTGCAAGCGGATGTCGGCATCGAGCCGCTGCCGTAATCCGGCCCCGCCAAGCGACGCCCGCTCCAAACGCACCCGCCAATCCGGCCATCCGCCCACGCCTGTTATCGTGCGGGCTGGAGGGCGACCATCCCATGGCCGAACGCGCATTCGAGAAGTCCATCGACACCAGCCTCGGCGGCAAGCTCACGTACACGGACTACCTGCAGCTGGACAAGGTTCTCAGCGCGCAAGAGCCGCTGTCGAAACCCGCCCATCACGACGAGTTGCTCTTCATCATCCAGCACCAGACGACCGAGCTGTGGTTCAAGCTCACCATCCACGAGCTGACCGCCGCCATCGAAGCCATCCGCGCCGATCAGCTCGAGCCCTGCTTCAAGATCCTCGCCCGCGTGAAGCACATCCAGGCGCAGCTGTTCAACCAGTGGTCGGTGCTCGCGACGCTCACGCCGAGTGAGTACGTGCAGTTCCGCGACGTGCTCGGGCCCGCGTCCGGGCTGCAATCGCACCAGTACCGCCTCGTCGAGTTCTTGCTTGGCAACAAGGACGCCCAGCATCTGCGCCTCCACGCGCACAAGCCCGAGGCGCACGCGGCGCTCGAGGCGGCGCTGCGTGCGCCGAGCGTGTACGACGAGTTCATCCGCTACCTCGCTCGGCACGGCTTTGACATTCCCGACGATGTCATCAACCGCGATTTCTCGCAGCAATACACGCCAAGCGAGCACGTGCTCGCCGCCGCGACCGCGATCTATCGAGAGCCGAGCACCAACTGGGCCGCCTACGAGATGTGCGAGAAACTTGTCGACGTCGACGAGCAGTTCGCGATCTGGCGCTATCGACACCTCAAGACCGTCGCCCGCATCATCGGGTTCAAGCGCGGCACGGGCGGTTCCTCCGGCGTGCCCTTCCTCCGAGAGATGATCGACCACATCTTCTTCCCCGAGCTCTGGCAGGTCAGGACCGAGCTGTGACCGACGCATCCTCGCAGCACGACCCCATCGCCCGCGCGATCGCAGGCCTGCCGGCCGGGCCGCTCACCGAGCAGGCGGTCGCCCAGCACCTGGCGCCGCTGTTCTCGCGCGTCCTCGCGCGGGGCGAGGTCTACCTCGCGAACCACTCGCTCGGCCGACCGCTTGATCGCATGGCCGACGACGTCCGCGGCGCGCTCGACCTCTGGTACGCGGACATGGACAACGCCTGGGGTCCGTGGCTCGACACGATCGACCGCTATCGCGGGCTCGTCGCCCAACTCATCGGGTGCTCGCGGCGCGACGCGGTCGTGCCGAAGACAGCCGCGGGCCAGGGGCTCCGCGCTGTCCTCAACGCCCTGCCGACCGACGCGCCGAAGGTGCTCACGTCAGCCGCGGAGTTCGACTCGATCGACCACATCCTCTCGATGTACCACGCCCGCGGGCGGGCCCGCGTCACGCGCGTGCCGCCGCGTGGCGACGGGCTATTGCGCGCGGGCGACGTGGCCGCGGCCATCTCGCCCGAGCTCGACCTGGTCGTCATCAGCCAGGTGATCTTCGCGACCGGGCAGGTCGTGCACGGGCTCGACGAGGTCGTTGCAGCGGCGCACCGCGCGGGCGTGCTCGTGCTCATCGACACCTACCACTCCGCGGGCGTCATGCCCGTGCGCTTCGACGAGCTCGCGCCCGACTTCGCCATCGGCGGCAACTACAAGTACACACGCGGCGGGCCCGGCGCGTGCTGGCTCGCGGTGCATCCGCGCCACCTCACCGACAGCCCGGCGCCGCGTCTGCGTACGCTCGACACGGGGTGGTTCGCGAAGCGTGAGCCCTTCTCGTACGACCGGCCCGATACGCCCGATCTCGCCGCGGGCGGCAACGCGTGGCTCGAGAGCACGCCGCCGGTTCTCACCGCCTACCAGGCGCTCGCGGGGCTGGAGTTCACGCTCGGCGTCGGCGTCGATCGACTCTCGGCCTACAACCGCGAGCAGCAGGCGACGCTCGAGTCGCTTTTGCAGCACCAAGGCGTGCCCGTGCGCTCGATCACGCCCCGCGGCGCGTACCTGCTCGTCCCGCACGACGATGCGCCGGGCGCTTCGGCAACACTGAAACAGCAAGGCGTGAACACCGACGCCCGCCGCGACGCCACGGGCCAGGGCTTTGTGCGCCTCTGCCCGGACGTGTTGACGACCACCGCGGAGCTCGAGCGGGCCGCGGGCGCGATCGCCGGGCTCATGCCGGCGCGTCGCTCGGAGCCACGCCCCGCATCGGGAGCCTGAGCACGAAGCGCGTGCCGCGCCCGACCTCGCTGTCGACCTCGACCGATCCGCCGTGGGCCTCGATCACACGACGCGTCGTGGGCAGCCCCAGCCCGGAGCCGCCCGCACGCGTCGTGAAGTACGGGCGAAAGATCTTCTCGATCGTCGCCCGATCCATCCCGCGGCCCGTGTCGACCACCTCGAGCGATGCGGACTCGCCATCGCCCCCGACCCGCAGCAGCATCTCGCGCGACCCCGCGGGAGAGCCCTCCATCGCCTGCGTCGCGTTGAGCATCAGGTTCAGCATCGACTGCTTGACAAGCCCCGGATCGACGGGCACCACCAGCGTGCCCGGCTCGGGCACGTCGGCGCGCAGGCGCACCTCCGCGCGCTCCGCCTGGGGCGTGAAGAAGTCGACCAGATCGGTCGTGAGCACGGACAGGTCGGTCGGCTCGATCGCGAGGCGAAGCTCGCCGGCGTATTCGAGGAAATCCTCAAGGATGCCCCGCAAACGCTCGGTCTCCCGCCCGAGGCTTTCGACGCGCCGCACGAGCCGCGATCGCTCGGCATCGGGCAGCGAAGCCTCACGCACGCCCTCGGCCAGCAGCTGGGCGTTGAGCCCGATCGACGACAGCGGGTTCTTGATCTCGTGCGCCAGGCCGCCCGTCATCGCGCCGAGCTCGGCCATGCGCTCGGCGGACCGCGCACGCGCCTCGGCGTCGCGCACCCGGCCGAGCGTTCGCTCCGCGCGCACGCGCGCGACCACACCCATCACAAGCGCACCGACCGCAGCGCCAAGGACCAACGCGAGCCAGACGCTCATGCCTTCATGCTCTCACTATCGGCGGGGCGTCCGCGCGTGGGCCCGGCGGGGCGGGATCGTCACTTCCAGGTCTTCCCCGGTGCGCTCGACTCTGGTTGCCTTCCATCCCTTGGGAGTCTCCTGGGCGGAGTATCGCACCCGCGTGCCGTCCTTGAGCGCACGAAAACCCTCACCCTCAATGACGGTGAAGTGCGCGAAGATGTCTTGACCCTCAGGCCCCACGATGAAGCCAAACCCCTTTCGGGGGTCAAACCACTTCACGACGCCCTCGGCGTCCTCCAGCACCCGACCTGAGTGCTCTGGCATCGGCAAACCCTTCGCTCGGCGACCACCGACCGAGCGTGTACCCCCACTCGGATCAGGCGGCTGGATTGCCCAGACTACCCACAA
>CAYQAD010000122.1:0-7712 GCA_964415125.1 uncultured Phycisphaeraceae bacterium
GCGTCTTCGTCGCCGAGTTCGGCGCCGAGGGCTTCCCCGACTTCACCGCCGACCCCGGCTTCGACAACTTCTCGGGCACGTTCGCGCCCTCGACCGACATCGGCTTCACGATCGTCGACGCCAACCGCATCTGGAACGGCACCGACTTCGAGGTCGCGCCCAACACCATCTCCATCGAGTTCTTCACGCTCGGCCCCGTCTTCACGCCGGCCAATGCGGGTGAGAGCGAGATCGGCTTCACGATTCCCGTGAACTCCGCCGGCCGCTGGCACCGCCACCTGGACTACTACCTCGACCCGCCCGCGGTCGATGGTGTCTATTTGCTCACCCTCGAGCTCTTTACCACCGACTCGAGCATCGCCGACAGCGAGCCTTTCTACATCGTCTTCAACCGCAACGCCTCGCAGCAGGACATCGACGACGCCGTCGCCTTCCTGCTCGATGAGCCAACGGCCTGCGTCGCCGACGTGACGACCGATGGCACCGCCAACGGCACGCCCGACGGCGCCGTGACCCTGAGCGACTTCAGCTACTACCTCTCGCTCTGGGGTGCTGGCGATGCCGGGGCCGATGTCACGACCGACGGCACCTCCAACGGCGTGCCCGACGGCGCGGTGACCCTGAGCGATTTCAGCTTCTACCTCGCACTCTGGGGTGCTGGTTGCCCCTGAGTGCCCAGCCCACCGATCACAGTCCAGTCCGCACAGCACACACGTGTAGTTGAGCGGGTGGGGCCGCCGGGAGAGACGGCCCCGCCCACGAGCGTTTTCTTCACCCGCGTCGAAAAGACGCACAGCAGAGAAAGAGATTTTCCATGCGTACCCATGCGATCGCCCTGATGAGCGCCGCACTCGTTGCCTCGCCCGCCCTCGCCAGCGAGGACCACGACCACGAGCACGAGGGCGATGTCTACCTCGTGATCGAGAACGACCAGATCGTCACCGGCATCCTCGACGAGGGCATCTTCGAGACTGAGCGCGTCTTCGGCGTTGAGTTCGGCGAGATCCTCCCGGGTGTCGCCGACGAGCCCGGCTTCGACAACGCCGAGGGCACCTTCGCCGCCGGCAGCGAGATCGCCGCCAACTTCCTCTCGGAGCTGACCGTCTGGAACGGCTCGGGCCTCGACTCGGCCACCGAGAGCCTCATCTTCGAGTTCGGCCCCGCGTCGTTCACCTCGAGCACCGGCTTTGTGCCCGGTATCGGCATCCCGGTCGAGGACAACGGCGAGTGGCACAACCACTACGACATGCTCATCTCCGACGCGCTGGCCATTGGCGTGTACGTGATGGAGCTCGAGCTCGTGTCGACCCAGACCGGCCTTGCCGGCAGCGACTCGTTCTGGTTCGTCTTCAACAACGGCGACACCGAGGAGAACCACGACGCCGCGATCGACTACGTCGAGACCGTCCTCGTGCCCACACCCGCCGCCGCGACCATGTTCGCCGTCGCCGGCGTCTCGATCCTGCGACGCCGGCGCTGATACACGGGCCCCGCCCGGCCCTGTATCGCGTCGATCGTCCGGCCCAGCGGCCCGCCTCGTGAGGGGTGGGCCGCCGCCGTGCGCGGATAGCGCCAATCGCCGACGGCGCACGTCGGGAAAACCCGTGTCCGGGTGCCCCGCGGCTGGTTCGCGGGTGAGACGCCCACTATCCTGACCACGTCATGCGTTTGCCGGCCGATATTGTCGCCCAACTCAGAGGGCGGTTCGAGGGCCAGCGGGTGTGCGTCACGGGGGGAGCCGGCTTCATTGGCGGACACGTCCTCGACGCCCTGCTGTCGCTCGGGGCGTCGGTCGTCGTCGTCGATGACCTCGCGACCTCGACCGCCGAGCACGTCGCGTCGCTCATCGATCTCGAGCCCGACCGCGTGCGGTTCATCCATGGCTCCATCCTCGATCCCTCGGCGCTGGGCGAGGCCATCGCCGGCTGTGCGCACGTGATCCATCTCGCGGCGCTCGGCTCGGTGCCCCGCTCGATCAAGCACCCCGAGCGCACGATCGAGGTGAACACCACGGGCACCGTCCGCGTGCTCGCGGCGGCTCGCGCCGCGGGCGTGTCGCGCGTCGTCGTCGCGTCGAGCTCCTCGGTGTACGGCGACAGCGAGACGCTTCCCAAGCACGAGCGCATGCCGACCCAGCCGCTCTCGCCCTACGCCGCGAGCAAGGCCTCGGCCGAGACGTTCGCGTGCGCGTGGTCACGGGCGTTCGGTCTCTCCACGGTGTGCCTGCGGTTCTTCAACGTCTTCGGCCCGAGGCAGGCCGACGAAGCCGAGTACGCCGCGGTGGTGCCCGCGTTTGCCAAGGCATTCCTCGATGGAACCGCGCCGACGATCTTCGGCGACGGCGAGCAATCGCGCGACTTCACCTACGTCGACAACGCCGTGCTCGCGGTGCTCCGCGCCGCCGCCTCGCCCACGCCTCTGGCGGGCGAGGCGATCAACATCGCCGCCGGCGAGCAACTCACGATCAACGATCTCGCCACACGCATGGCCGAGTTGCTCGGCGCGTCGGCCACGGCTCCGAGGCATGTCGAGGCACGGCCGGGCGACGTCCGGCACTCGCGCGCGAGCCTGGAGCGGGCGGGCGAGCTCATCGGCTACGCGCCCCTTGTCACCACGGCCGACGGGCTCGCCGAGACCTGCACATGGTTCGCCGAGCGATACAACGGCGCGAGCGCAAGCCGCGCATGAGCACGCGTGAGCAGGCATCGTCGCGAGCGCCCGCTGTGCCCAGATCGCAGCCGAGTCCACAGCCGAACCCAGAGCCGAATCCAGAGCCGAGTGCCGGCCCGAGATCGGCGTCCCGGCCGTCGGCGTGGCGGCCCGTGTGGCCGACCGCGTGTGGGCTCGGTCGCCTCGGGCTGATGGTCGCCCGGAGCGGCTTCCGGCTCGGCGCGCCCTACTGGACGTGGCGCCGGCAGACGGCCTTTGGTCGATGGGGCCCCGCCGACGCGGCGGACAGCCGGCGGGCGATCCTCGAGTACGCCCGTTGGCTGCACGAGTTTCGCCGGTTTCGCTGAGCGGTTTGTCCTCGGCAGTCGAGTGTTCAGATCGCGCTGAGATGCGGCGTTTCTCGCGTCGTGGGCGTTCCGCCGCCGTTGCGGCGCGCGGCGCGTGGACGCCCGCTTGCTATCCTTGAGACGTGCGCGTGGAGCGGGGGGACCGGCGACGCGAGCACGGCCCTGAACACACCACCGCCTGAACGAAGCGCCCCGGTGCCGCGGCGCCCCTGGAGACACCAGCTATGGAAGACAACCAAAACGCCGGCGGCTCCGGCGACTTCATGAGCAAGTTTCTTCCCGGCCTCGTGCTCGGGCTGGTCATCGGGCTCGGCGTGGGCGCGTTCGGGCTGCCCTTCGTCACCGATCGCTCGCCCGCGATCACGGGCAACCCCGACGCCTCGGCGGGCACCGCGACCGGCGCAACCTCGGCCGGCGAGCGCGAGTACCGAGACTTCCCCGAAGAGCTTGAGGTCGACGATCCCTTCGGCGACCTGACCCCCGAGCAGGTCGAAGAAGCGATCAACGACTGGAAGGCCCAGCACGCCGACGAGATCGGCGAGGGCGAGAGCTCCGAGTCGCCCGCGTCGCCCGACTGAGCCTCCCGCGTGAGCGAGCACTCCACGATTGATGCGGACCACGCGCGCCGGGTCATCCGTCAGCACGCCGAGACCGCGCGCCTCCTCGGCGTTGACTTCCTGCCGATGTCACCCCGAGACGGCGGCGGCAGCGCGGTTGAGGCGCTGGTTGCCCAGACCGCAACCGAGCCCCACGCAGAGCAAGCGGCGCCGCCCCGCGAGCCGGAGGTCAACGCGGATCGCGCGCCCTCGCTGCTCGATGGCATGCAGCCCGCCGGTGCTACGACGTCGGCATCGGCATCGGCATCGACGGCCGGCGTGCCCGACGAAGTCGCGGTTGCCAAGGCCGAGGCGGCGCTCGCGGCGCTGCGCGAGAAGTACGAGGCCGACGCGCCGCACGAGCGGTTCGTCACGTCCTTCACGAACATCGTCTTTGGCGAGGGGCACGCGCGGGCTCGTCTAATGTTCGTCGGCGAGGCGCCCGGCGCCGACGAGGACCGCACCGGCAGACCGTTCGTCGGCCGGGCCGGCCAGCTGCTTGACAAGATGATCGTCGCGATGGGCACCGCGCGCGAGGCGGTCTACATCGCCAACGTCCTCAAGACCCGCCCGCCCAACAACGCGACGCCCACGAGCGAGGAGGCCCGCCTGTGCGCGCCGTACCTCTACGAGCAGATCAGGATCGTCGCGCCCGAGGTCATCGTGACGCTCGGCCTGCCGGCGACCCGCCTGCTGCTCGAGTCGGCCGAGTCCATGGGCAAGCTCCGCGGGCGGTGGGCCGAGCTCGATCTGCCCGCGTCGGACACGGCCGATGCCCACACTGCGGCCGTCATGCCCACCTACCACCCGGCCTACCTGCTTCGGGCGTACACCGACGAGAACCGGGGGAAGGTCTGGTCCGACCTCCAGCAGGTCATGGATCGCCTTGGGCTTGTCGGGGCGAAGCGCTGAGATTGCCCCGGTGCGGTGCCCCCAGCGTGCCCGAATGGGGCCGCCGCGGTGTCACGACAACCGGTCCCGCACGCGGGCAAAAATCATCGCGAATCCCGCGAAATCTTTCGGCCGGGCCGGAACCCCGCGGCCGGGGCCGGCGAATCTTTATGCGACGGGTGCTGCTCGCCTCAGGCGGCCGTGCCCGCTGATGTCCCGACCCCCACGAGACCCGGTGCTTGGCATAAATGGAGCCAGGTGCCGGGTTTTTTTCTGCGCGCGGCTGCGGCTGCGGGCGGTCAGTCGTCGCCATCGGGCTCGGTCGGCTCGTCGGGCCAGACGCCCGCGAGATCGACCTCGGCATCCGGCGGCAGGATCGTCAGGGCGGTGACGACCCAGCGCGGGTCGCCGTCCCAATCGACCTCGAAGGTGAACTCGACCTTGTCGCCCTCGGCGATCGATGCGAGGGGCACGTCGGCGGTGACCGCGGGGAAGGGCATGATCATCGCGTTCATGCCGACCACGTTGCCGTTGATGTCGACGAAGTCCTCGATCGTCTCGTGGGCGATCTGGAACTCCTCGGTGGGGCCGCCCGTGGGGATGTTGTAGATCCGGCCGAGCACGGTGTACGCCTGGTCGGGCGCTGCGGGCGCAGCCGTGATGAGCACGCCCGGCACGGGCGAGGGTGCGCCCGATCGCCCATCGCACGCGGTCAGTGCCGCGGCGCTGCCGACGCTGGCGAGCGTAGCGAAAAGAAAAGCACCGCTGCGTGGTGCGCGGGGGCGCATGACGCGGCGGTGCTCGGCATGTGGCTGATG
This sequence comes from uncultured Phycisphaeraceae bacterium, assembly GCA_964415125.1. Taxonomy (GTDB): domain Bacteria; phylum Planctomycetota; class Phycisphaerae; order Phycisphaerales; family UBA1924; genus CAYQAD01. The sequence continues at coordinate 5,323 of CAYQAD010000122.1, forward strand.
CATGTGGCTCAGGCCTTCTCGACTTTGATGTAGCTCTGCACCGAGGCCATGTCGCTGGCGATGTCGGGCGTGTAGACCATGGTCCAGGTGTTGCCCGCGTCCACGCGGGTCACGCGGGCGGCCTTCTCGCGGCTGTACCAGTCGCGGTTGCCGCGGGTGTAGACGTGCATGCGCTTGCGACGCAGGTTCTGGGCGTTGCGCAGGCTGCGGACGTTGACCGGATCGCGGCGCATGAGGCGCTGGATCGTCTTGGTCGGGGCGGCTGCCTTGGGCGCCTTCTCGATCGTGCACTTGATCTCGTCGCCGGCCTTGAGGTTGTCCATCGCTGCTTCACCTTCCGCCCGGGCGCCGCAACGCGGCCCGCGGCTCAATCCTGGAGTATTCGTCCCGGGGTCCATCGATCGCTCGCGCCGCGGGGTGTCCACCAGACACCGGGCCGAGCCGATGATCGTAGAGCCCAATCTCGCGGGGTCCAGCGCGAAACCGCGCCGAGCCGACGCGGATCGGGGCCGTGTCCGAGCCCCGCCTCCTAGCATCGGGCATGACCGACCAGCAGACCCCGACGCCCCCGCCCCCCTTCGATCCCAACGCCGAGCACCAGGCCAGGCCCCACCTCCGGGCCGTGCGAGGCTTCCCCGTGCAGGGCAGCACGCCCGACGGCCAGCAGGTCCAGATGATGGGCCTGGCGGACCAGCGCCAGATCTCCGACAAGATGGTCGCGACCATCCCCGCGGCCCAGCAGGTCCTGCCGCTGATGGACGGCACCCGTTCGGTGGACGACATCGCCGCGGCCGTCGAGGGCATGCCCCGCGAGTGGCTCGAGAACTTCATCGCCCAGCTCGACGACGCGGGCCTGATCATGGGCCCCAACTTCGAGGGCATGCGGGCTCGCATGCGTGAGCAGTTCGACGGCACGGACATCCTGCCCCCGGGCTCGTCCGCGGATTTCGCCGACGCCCTCGTCAACGCCCACGCGCAGAAGGACGGCGTCGAGCCGACCGACGAGATGCGCGCCGAGCAGGGCCCCGCACGCCTTCGCGAGCAGCTGGACACCTGGATCGACGCGGCCCTGAAAGAGGCGAAGGACCCCGCCTTCGACACGCTGCCCAAGGCGATCGTCGCCCCCCACATCGACTACGCCCGCGGCTGGCACAACTACGCCAACGTGTACGGCCGAATGCGTGTGGTCGACCGCCCGGACCGCATCGTCATCCTGGGCACGAACCACTTCGGCGAGGGCACGGGCGTGGTGGTGAGCAACAAGGGGTTCTCGACGCCTCTGGGCACCTGCCCGGTGGACTCGGCGCTGCTCGGCAAGCTCGAGGCCGACCTGGGCGAGCCGTTGCTTAAGAACCGCTACGACCACGAGCGCGAGCACTCGATCGAGCTGCAGCTGCCCTGGATCCAGCACGTGCTGGGCGACGGCGGCGAGACGGAAATCCCTGTGCTGGCGGCACTTGTGCACGATCCGGCCGTCAACAACGGCGAGTCCTACGACGGCGAGGGTGTCGGGCTCGATGAGTTCGTCGCGGCCCTCCGCAAGGGGCTGGATGGGTTGGGCGGCACGACGCTGATCATCTCGTCGGCCGACCTGTCACACGTGGGGCCCGCATTCGGGGATCGCGAGCCGATGGCCGCCCCTGCCGAGCAGGCCGAGGCCGCCCAACAGGCCGAGCAGCGTCGCAACCAGATCGTCAAGCACGACCAGGACATGCTCGCCTATGTCCGCGACCACAAGCCCGACGAGCTGATCAGCGCGATGGCGTGGCAGCAGAACCCGACGCGGTGGTGCTCGATCGGCAACCTCGCGGCGATGCTCAAGCTCGTCGCGCCCGCCGAGGGCGCCGACAAGCCCGACACGAAGCTGCTGTCCTATTCGGCGGCAGTCGACCCGAGCGGCATGAGCATGGTCTCCTCGATGGCCGTCGCGGTGATGTGATCAGGGCCGGTCGGCGTTCCGCATGAGCGAGCACGTGTTCGACATATGGTCGGTAATTGGGGTCGTCTTCGGCGTGGGTATCGCTGCGGCGGGGTTGTGGATGCTCGCGATCGCGCGTCCCGGGCGGTTCGGCGACCACGCGACGCCCGTGCCGCTGCCGATTCGGGGGCTGGGCGAGGTCACTCGGCCGACCGGGCTCGTGCTGGGGCTGTCGCTGCTCGGCGTGGGGTACCACCTGCTGGCGTGGTCGCTGCCCGAGGATTGGATCGTGCTGCGCGTGCCGATCGCGCGGTGGCCGACTGTGGTGATCGTGGCGGGCGTGGCGGTGGGGGCGTCGCTCGCGATCGATCGGCTGGCCGACTCGGCGGACTCGGCGGACGACGCTTCGGGCGGTCCGCCAGCCTTGCCGTAGCGGCGGGGCGAGGGTTCGCCTCGGCGATGTGGCTTCAGC
>CAYQAD010000123.1:0-7688 GCA_964415125.1 uncultured Phycisphaeraceae bacterium
CGGGCCTCTACGAAGAGCTCCTCTTCCGCATGATCCTCATCGAGGCCGTCCACCTGATCGCCGCCGATCTCTTCCGCATCGGCGAGCGACGCGCCCGCATCGCCGCCGTGCTCGTCTCAGCGATCACCTTCGCCGCCTACCACGACCTCTCCGCCCCCGGCGGCGGCATCGACGCCGCCACCGCCGCATTCATGCTCATCGCAGGCATCTACTTCGGCCTGCTCTACCTCTGGCGGGGCTTCGGCATCGTCGTCGGCGCCCACGCCGTCTACGACCTCATCGTCCTCGTCGCCATCTCCCCAGCCCCACCCCCCCCCTGATCGCCCCCCTCATCGCCGCACGAATCGCCCAGTCCGCCCTCCCCCAGTTTCCCCTCCCGAGTCAGGCCGCCCCCCGGCCGCCCGACCCACCCCGAACCACGCCGCCGAGTTGAACCCCCGCCCGAACGGGCCTAAATTTCCTCCCTCGCCTCGTCCGACGAGCGGTTACCAGACTTGGCCCCATCGTCTAGCCTGGTCCAGGACGTCAGGTTCTCATCCTGAAAACAGGGGTTCGAATCCCCTTGGGGTCATTGGCGGACCGGGCACCTTGCCCGGTCCGTTGTCTTTTTGATCGCCCCGCGCGACCCCACCCGCGCCGGCATCTCTGCAGATGCCAGCGGCGCCCAAAGCCACACCCCACCCCGCGCCGCACCCATCGCACGTTCTCGGACGCCCAAATGGGTGAAAGTACGGCAGAGCCAGAGTCTTCCCCAGCACGAAACTGCCGCCCGCCGTGGATGCACCCCCCCGAATCGCCGACATTCCGGCACGGAGGTCATCCATGCCCGATCCTGATGCCACGCCATCGGAACCAATCCTCAGCGACTATCGCCACGACTCGGACCTCGCCGAACTCGTCGAGCTCTTTGTCAGCGAGATGCCGGATCGGCTTGAAGCCCTCCTCAACGCCTTCGACGAGGGCGACATCGAGCGCGTCCGTGTCGAGTCCCACCGCCTCCGCGGCGCAGGCTCAGGCTACGGCTTCCCGTCCCTCACCCAGGCCGCAGCCAAGGTCGAGGACTCCATCCGAGACCAGTTCGACAGCAACACACTCCAAGCCGCATTCGACGACTTGGTCAGCCTCTGCCAGCGAGTCAAGTAAGCACGCGTCCCTTCCGATTCCCTTGGGCGACAGGTGAGAGCAAGCCACGGCATGACGACCGACAGTTCCAACCCGAACGAGCAGCATCCGCTCATCATGGTCATCGACGACTCGCTCGATGTCCATCGCCTCCTCCGAGCCCGCCTCCGCACCGAGGGCCTCGAGATCGACGGCAAAATGAACGGCGACGAGGGCATCCAAGCCGTCGTCGAAGCCAAGCCAAGCCTCGTCCTCCTCGATCTCGACATGCCCGGCACCGACGGCTTCGAGGTCCTACGCCGCCTCAAGGACGACGCCGCCACCCTCAACATCCCCGTCATCGTCCTCTCCGGTCTCCACTCGCCCCACGACAAGGTCACCGCATTCGACCTCGGCGCGATCGACTACATCACCAAGCCCTTCGACGTCACCGAGCTCAAGGTCCGCGTCCGCTCCGCCCTCCGCATCCACCAACTCCTCGACATGCTCTCACAAAAGGCCCAGATCGACGGCCTCACCGGGCTCTACAACCGCGCCCACTTCGACACACGCTGGACCCAGGAAATCAGCGGCTCAACGCGCCACGGCCGCCCACTCTCCCTCGCGATGTTCGACATCGACCACTTCAAATCCGTCAACGACACCTACGGCCACCCCGCCGGCGACGACGCGCTCTCCGAGTTCGCCGCACTCATCCAGCAGGCATGCCGAGAAAACGACATCCCCTGCCGATTCGGTGGGGAGGAGTTCGCGCTCATCATGCCCGACACCTCGCCCGAAGACGCCAAGACCGTCTGCGAACGCATCCGCACAACGCTCGGTGAGAAGTCCTGGCCAAGACATCCCGAGCGCAAGATCACCTGCTCCATCGGCCTGGCCGGATGCGACGGCGCCGCCGACACCGAGCCCGGGCCCTGGATCGAAGCGACCGACAAAAACCTCTACGCCGCAAAGAACGGCGGGCGCAACCAGACCGTCTCCACCGTGCTCCCCTCAAAGGGACCACGCATGGCAGAAGCCGGCTGACCAAACCTCGCGCCGGCGTTCCCCGGCACGCAGCTTGGTCTAGAACGGAAACACAACCGACGCGTGCACCGCAACACCATCACGCGATGGGTTGCGGGCCTCGCCGTTGAACCGCGCGTTCGAGATGTGGTGCCAACGCACACCCGCCATCAGCCGGTTCTGGCTCTCGCCAAGCCGCACCGTGAACCCCGCGCCAACGCGCGGCATGAAGTTCACGCCCGTGCCATCCTCCGGCACAAGGTCCGTCGAGATAAGCAGCCCGATCCCCGTGTCGAGGAACACCGTCCAGTCCTTCTCCGCATCGTGCAGCGCGTGCCAGCGAAACACGACCTCCGGATTGATCCCCACCGCGTCATCGCCCGGCTGGCTGTGGTACCACGCGCCAAGCTCGAAGGTCAGCTCGACATCCTCGATCAGGAAGTACGTGATCGAGCCGTTGAGATTCACACCCGTCGCATCATCAAAGTCATACGACACCGCCGTGCCGATCGACCACCACCGCGAGCCCGCCGACCCATACATCGGCACCGACCCATCGAGTTGAAAGTCGTTCCCGGCACCCTCGCCGGCCGCCCCAGTCGAAGCACGTGATCCCGGCGCGTCGCCCGCGGGCTCAACAAGCTCCACCGACGGCGCAGGCTGATACTCGAACGCCCGGTATCCCACGAGCGTCCCGCCCGAGCCCTCCCGCGCACTCGCAGCCGGCACCAACACGCCCATCACCATCAACCCCGTCGCCCATGTCTTCATGGCCGAGAGCGTAGCAATCTCGCCCAAACCGCAGCAGCCCGTGCCCATCGGCCGCGACCTCGCCCCGTGCTACCCTTTTGCTGCCATGCCCCAATCAGACAACCCAGACAACACCAGCAACCCCGCCGACCGCATCAACCGCCTCGAAGAGACCGCCGCCTTCGCCGACCGCTCCCTCGAGCAACTCTCCGACGAAGTCCTCCTGCTCAACCGCCGCCTCCACGACGCGGGCAAGCGCATCGCGCGCCTCGAAGAAGCCCTCGAGCGCGTCGTCGGCCTGGTCGAGTCCCAAGAACAGGCCGCGCCAACCGACCCAGCCGCGTCCGACGACGCCGACCCATCGTCCGCCGCCTCATCCGCCGCCACCGACCAGGACTACCGCGACCACCGCCCGCCCCACGCCTCGGGCCGAGTCCAGGGCTACTAGCACGTCGGTCGGTCGCGCGAGCGTCCCGCCCGCGCACCGCACCCACCCTCACTCCGCGAGCAGGCTCTCCCCCGTCATCGCCTCGGGCTTCGCAAGCCCCATCATCGCCAGCGACGTCGGCACGATGTCCGCCAGCCGCCCGCCATCCCTGAGCCTCCGCCCGCGGAACGCCTCGCCCACCACATACATCGGCACCGTGTACGTCGTGTGCGCCGTGTGCGGCGACCCCGTCTCCGGATCAAACATCTGCTCCGCGTTCCCATGATCCGCCGTCACGATCAGCGACCCGCCGCGCTCCAGCGTCGCCTCAATAATCTCGCCCACCGCCCCGTCGACCACCTCGCACGCCCGCTTCGCCGCCTCCAGGCTGCCCGTGTGCCCGACCATGTCGCCGTTGGCGAAGTTCACCACGACCACGTCCTCGCAGTCCTCCGCCGCCAGCCGCCCGAGCACCGCATCGCGCACGCCCGCCGCCGACATCTCCGGCTTCTCGTCGTACGTCGCCACGTCCTTCGGGCTCTGCGCAATCGACCTCGCCTCACCCTCAAAGGGCTCGTCCCGGTAGTCGTTGAAGAAGAACGTCACGTGCGGGTACTTCTCCGTCTCGGCGCACCGGAACTGCCGAAGCCCAAGCCGAGACCAGTACATCCCCGCGATGTCCTCCATCTTCGGCGGCTTCGGGAACGCCACCGGCGCAAGCCCCGCGAGCTCCTCCGAGTAAGGCGTCATCAACACAAACCGAAGATCGAGCCTCGGCCCGCGGTCAAACCCCTTCTCGCCCGACTCCGGGCTCGGCGCAACCGCGCCCAAGAACGGCTCCATCAGGAACGCGCTGCAGATCTCCCGCGGGCGATCTCCCCGGTAGTTGTAGAAAATCACCGCGTCCCCGTCCCCGATCCGCGTCGCCGCAGGCTCAGGGCCCACAGCAGTAGGGGGCACGAACTCATCCCCCTTCATCCCCGCGCTCGCCGGCTCGTCGTAGTGCCGCTGGATCGCCTCGCCCGCAGACAGCGCCGTCGCGAAGTCCCCGCGCCCCGTCAGGCAGTCGTACGCCCGCTGGATGCGGTCCCAACGGAAGTCCCGGTCCATCGACCAATACCGCCCGATCACCGAGCCCACCTCGCCGACGCCAAGCTCCGCGAGCTTCGCCTCCACCGCCTCGACATACCCCTTGCCCGTGAACGGCCCCGTGTCACGCCCATCCGTAAACAGATGCACCACCACCCGAGGCATCCCGCGATCCTTGCACAACGCAACCAGCGCATACAAGTGATCCAGCAGCCCGTGCACGCCCGCATCGCTCGCGATGCCCATCAGGTGCACCGCGCGCCCCGCGTCCCGCGCACCATCAATCGCCTCGGTCAGCGCCGTCACCTCGCCGAGCCGGTTCTCCCGGCACGCAAGCGAGATCCGCACCGAGTCCTGGTACACCACACGCCCCGCGCCGATGTTCTGGTGCCCAACCTCCGAGTTGCCCATCGTCCCCGCGGGCAAGCCCACATCCTCGCCGCTCGTCGCGATCAACGTCTTGGGCCAGTCCCGATCAAGCATGTCCGCCACCGGCGTGTCTGCCAGCTCGATCGCGTTGAAGTCATGGTGCTCCGCGTGCGGGTTGGTCCCCCAGCCGTCGCGGATGATCAGAACAAACGGTGCATTCACAGCCTTGGGCATCGGTCTCGTGCTCGCTTCCAAACTCAACGCTTCATGTCCCAACTACGTCCGTCAAACCGCATCCGCGATCACGCAGCTACGCGAGCTGCCCCGCAACCTGCGTCCACTCCATCGCGCTGCCCGGCTCCCGGCCCTGGCTCCAAGTCACCTTCCCCGCCCCGCTCGCGTCCTGCCCGATGATCACCGTGCCCCGGCTCGCCACGTTCAGGTCCGCCCAGTACAGCCCCATCGCCTTGCACACCGACCGGTGAATATCACTCAGCAGCGTCTGCTTGTACCCCATCTGCTCCTTCCACGCCGCCAGCGCCGCAAACGAGTCGCACGACACGCCCACGACCGTCGCCCCGTTCGTCTCCCACTGGCTCATCTCGTCGGTGATGCACTTCATCTCCGTCGCGCACACGCTCGTGAACGCGAACGGGAAGAAGCACAGCACCACGTCGCCCTGCTTCACCGCCTCCGAAAGCGTCCACTCCTCCCGGGCATCGGTGGTCAGCGTGAAGTCCGGCACCGTCTCGCCAACAGCAATCAGCTCCGAGCGGGGGGTCAGGTCGGCCATGGTCATTTCTCCAGGGTGCGACGCCGCGAAACCTCGCGCGTCGGGGATGTGCGCAGAACCACAAACGGCGGTAGTCTAGAGCGTTGCCCGAGGCAGGATGCCCCGGCACGCACGACACGTCCGCGCCAGGAGGCCCACGCGATGGACACCCAGCTCCAAGCCCGCTACACCGAAGTCCGCCAGCGCATCGCCGACGCCGCCGCCCGCGCCGGCCGCACGCCCGACCAGGCCGACCAGATCATCCTCGTCGCCGTCACCAAGTTCGCCGAGCCCGACCAGATCCGCGCCCTCATCGACATGGGCCACGCCGACTTTGGCGAGAACAAGGTCCAGAACCTCCTCGACCGCGCCAGCATGGTCGACGAGTACCTCACCCGCCGCAAAGTCCTCCCCAAGGTCCGCGCCAAACGCTCACCCCTCGACGCCGCCGCGGGCAATGACCAAGCCGCCGCCGTCCGCTGGCACATGATCGGCCACCTCCAGCGCAACAAGGCCCGCAAGGCCGTCGACACCTGCCGCCTCATCCAGACCGTCGACTCCCTCCGTCTCGCCGAAGAGCTCCAGGCGATCGGCCTCAAACGCGACCGCGACATCGAGGTCCTCCTCCAGGTCAACTGCTCCGGCGAGCAGCAAAAGTTTGGCGTCCCCCCGCCCGCCGCACGCGCACTCGCCGAGCAGATCGACTCCATGTCCTACCTCCACCTCCGCGGCGTCATGACCATCGCCGAAGCAACAGACAACCCCGAAGACGCCCGCTTCACCTTCGCCCAGTGCCGAGACCTCTTCGAAGACATCCGCAAGGCCGACATCGACGCCGCCCGTTGCAACATCCTCTCCATGGGCATGTCCGGCGACTACGAGGTCGCCATCGAAGAGGGCGCCAACGTCGTCCGCGTCGGCTCGGCCATCTTCGGCACCCCCGCCAACCCAGAGCACAACCCAGACCACGGCGCAGAAGACAGCGCCCCCGTCGAATCCGCGTCGAACTAAGTCAGAGTCCGAGCCCTACGCCCGACGCAACGCGCCGCGTGTCGCCCGCGCATCGTTCATCTGCGCCTGCAGCGACCGCCCCGGGCACGCCGTCGGCCGGATCTCCTGGTGCGTCTGCACCCGGCCCACCGGCACGCCGTACCGGCGCATCTGGCTCGCGATAAACGAATCAAGCGCTGCCCGCGTCTCGCTCGTCACCGGCTGGCTGTTGTAGTTCCCAAGCACCAGAATGCCCAGGTTCTGCTCGTTGTTGTACTTCACGTGCGCGCCCTGAAGCCGCGTGCTCCGCGCCTCGTACACACGCCCCGCCGGATCGATCACGTAGTGGTACCCGATGTCCGCCCAACCCTGCCGCACGTGCGCACGCCGGATGCTCTCGATCCGCGCCATCGCCGACTGCTTGCTCGTCGTCCGGAACGCCGTCATCCCGTCGTGGTGCACCGTGATCCGCGTCACGCTCGGAAGCGTCTTCGCCCGGCTCATCACCGGCCCGCTCCGCGTCCAATCACGCCGAGGAATCACACCCGCGACCGACCCGCCCGACTCCCGCCGAAACCGCTCCAGCGCCTCCCGCCCGGCCGTTGTTGAACCGCCCGAACCGCTCGAGCCCGACCCGCCACCAGTCCACGTGCCGCCGTCGTCCCGCGGCGGCAGCATCGGCCCGCGACCAGACGAACCGCCCGGCCCGCTCGACGCCCGGCTCGATCCGCCGCACCCCGCCAGCACCGCCGAGCCACCCGCCAGCGCGAGCAGAGCGCACACGCGGCGGCGCGTAAGTCGAGCGTGCTCCAAGGCTTGTTGGCTCGTCATGCAAAACCCATCGGCTCAGCCGGCCTCCCGGCTTCCAGAAAGGCGGGCCACCCCGAGATATCGGACCGCCAATCAATCGTACCATCGCCCCCGGCCGGACCGAAACGCCGCGCGAGCGTCGCGCCGCAACCCGGCAATCCCAACCTCCAGCACCCTCCGAGAAGGTTGTTCCACATGACCACGCCCGCCGCAACGCTCACCTCCACCCTCGCCGCCTGCCTCGCCCTCGCCGGCACCGCCGGCCTGGCGACCGCCCAGGACGCCACCACCGAGGGCAAGGCCCCCGCAACCATCGAGCAGGACCCCGCCGCCGAGGCCCCCGAGCCCCTCGAG
>CAYQAD010000124.1:0-1272 GCA_964415125.1 uncultured Phycisphaeraceae bacterium
TGCCGGTGGACGGTGCGCCGGATGTTGTCATTGGCGACTTCAACGCGGTGCCGCGCTCATCGACGATGCGCCGCTTGCGGGCCGCGGGCATGTCCGATGCCCACGCGACGGCCGGCGTCGGTCGCGGCGCGACTTGGCCGCAGCGCGGGCCGCTCCCGATCCGAGCGGCGCCGGGCATCCGCATCGACCACGCCCTGGTGGGCCCGGGCTGGCGCTCGGTCCGGGCGTTGGTCGGCGGCGACATCGGTGCCGACCATCGGGCCGTGGTGGTCACCATCGAGCCCGCGGATCGCTCCGACGTAGCGGGCTCCGACAAGCCGCTGCACAAGTGACGAGAGCCGACCCTTCGCGGGCCGGCTCTCGTGGATCTTCAAGGAATCAGACTGTCATAGGCCAGGCGGGCGATCAGCTCGCAGCGGGGGCCTCGGTGGTGTCCGCGCCCTCGATCGCGTCCTCACCCGCGCCGGCGCCGACCTCCTCGTCGTCCCGGCCCTCGTCGAGGTCGCGGTCGGCGACCACGTAGAGCTTGATCTCGGCTTCGAGGTCCGAGTCGAGCTTCACGCGAACGTCGAAGGTGTCGACGCGCTTGATGGTCTGCGGCAGCCGCACCTCGCGGGCCTTGACCTCGTAGCCGAAGCCGGCGAGCGCCTTGGCGATCTCCTGCTGCGTGACCGCGCCGTAGAGGATGCCCTGGTCGTTGCAGGCACGCTCCATCGTGATCTCGAGGCCCTCGAGCTTCTCGATCACACCCTCGCGCGCCTTGCGGAGCACCGCGACCTGCTTCTCGGCCTCGGCGCGCTTGGCAGCGAGGCCCTGGATCAGCTCGTCGCTGGGCTGGGTCGCCAGCCCACGCGGGAGCAGGTAGTTGCGGGCATAGCCAACCCGGACGCTCACGACATCGCCGACGATGCCAAGGTTGTCCACGTTCTCGGTCAGAAGCAGTTGCAGTGTCTTTGCCATTTCGCTGTCCTTCCGCCGCGGACGTGTCGCCAAGATCGGCGTGCCGCGGCAAAGTTCAGGAGCATCGGTCGGCCCGCGCCAACGCGAGATGCCCCAGCGTCTCTGTGATGCCGGCTCGGCACCATGCCGACCGGCGTGCCCGGCAAGACCCGGGCCCCAACTCTAGGCGTTCGGCCCGCATGCATCAGATCGGGGTGGATCTGATGCGGACGGATCAGAACGGGATGTCGTCGTCGGCGATCGCGGGTGCGTCGTCGTAGGACCGACCACCGCCCGAACCGCCGCCGCCGCCCCCGCCGCTGTTGCCGCCGC
>CAYQAD010000124.1:1372-2695 GCA_964415125.1 uncultured Phycisphaeraceae bacterium
TAGGACCGACCACCGCCCGAACCGCCGCCGCCGCCCCCGCCGCTGTTGCCGCCGCCGTAGCCGCCGCCCCCGCGGGAGCCACCGCGTGAGCCGCCACCCCCTCCACCACCGCCGCCCTCGCCGTCGCCGCCGCGGGAGTCGATGAACTGGAACTGCTCGACGACGACCTTGATCTTCGAGCGCTTGGAGCCGTCGTTGCGGTCCTCCCACTGGTCGAGCTTGAGGCGACCCTCGACGAAGACGGGCCTGCCCTTGCGGAGGTACTGGCTCATGACCTCGGCCTGGCGGCCCCAGGCCTCGCAGTCGACGAACGTCGTCTCCTCACGCTGGTCGCCGTCGCCCGTGCGATAGCGGCGGTTGACCGCCAGGCCGAACCCGGCGACCGCCATGTTCGAGGGCGTGTGGCGGAGCTCGATGTCCCGCGTGAGGTTTCCCATCAGGAAGACCTTGTTGAAGTTGCTCATCGCAAGCCTCCATCGGCGGGCGCGATCGCTCGGCCCGCTGCATTTCGTCGCGCCGGCCTCACGCCGGCTGCTCAAGAGCCCAAACACACAGGCCCACCCGCCGCGCCGGCCCAACGGCCGACGCGGCATCTACAACTCACCTGCCCAACCGATTGCCGCACGGAGCGGACGCTCCGCAGGTCGGCACCAGTTGGGGCACCGGCTGGGGTATCAGTCGGCCTTGGCTTCGGCGGTGGCAGCCTCGGCTTCGGCGGGCTGGGCCTCGGCGCCCTCGCCCTCGGCACCCTCGGCGGGCGCCTCGGTCTTGGCGGGGCGGGCTTTGGGCGCGCCGAGCGACACGCCCGCGTCCACGCCGGCCGCGGCCTCCTCCTCCGCGGCCTTCTCGGCGCGGAGCTTGGCCTCGACCGCGAGATCCTCGCGGGCGTCGGTCGCCTTCATCTCGTCGATCGTCATGTGATCGGCGCGGGTGATCATCGAACGCATCACCAGCTCGCTCAGGCGCAGGTCGCGGTCGATGCCCTTCATCGCCGACGCGTCGACGCGGAAGTACCCGAGCAGGTACAGGCCACGCTTTTGCTTGTCGATCTCGTAGGCGAGGCGACGCTCGTCCCACTTCTTCAGGCCCAGCAGCTCGGCGCCGTTCTTGGTGATGATGTCGACCACGTGGTCGACGCACTCGGCGAGGCGCGGGCCCGCGCTCTGCGGGAACAGGAACATCGCCTCGTAGTTGTGGGTGCGGTACTCGTCAGACATTCGGAACCTCTTGCTTTCTCTGGCGTGCCGTCGGGCCGCCGATTCGTTTCATTGCGTATCTACGTTGTGTGTGGTCCGGGGCGCGAGTCGCCAGCGGCGCTGGCTT
>CAYQAD010000124.1:2795-5652 GCA_964415125.1 uncultured Phycisphaeraceae bacterium
TTGCGTATCTACGTTGTGTGTGGTCCGGGGCGCGAGTCGCCAGCGGCGCTGGCTTCCTCGGCGGGGCCGGGCTTCTTGAAACCGCCGCCGCCCGCCTTGGCGTTGAAGCGGTTCATCGCGGTGTCGATGCCCTCGCCGGCCCATGCCGCCGCGGCGTCCGCGGCTCGGTCCAGCGCCGGCCCGACCGACACCATCTCGTCCTCGGAAAACCGCCCGAGGACCCAATCCACCTGAGAGACCGGCGCGGGGGGTGCCCCCACGCCGACGCGGAGCCGGGCGTAGCCGTCGGTGCCGAGCATGCGCTCGATGTCCTTGAGCCCGTTGTGCCCGCCCGCGCCGCCCGAGCCGCGAAGACGGATCACACCCGGATCGAGCGCGACGTCGTCGGTAATCACAAGCAAGTCCGTCGCCGGATCGAGCTTGTAAAACCGAAGCGCCTCGCCCACCGATCGGCCCGAGAGGTTCATGAAGGTCGTGGGCTTGGCGAGGAGGCACTTGGCCTGCCCCACCATCGCCTCCACGGTCGCCGACTGGAACCGTGCCCGCGCGACCGCGCCACTTGCGTGACGCTGCGCGAGCACGTCCAGCACCATGAAGCCCGCGTTGTGGCGGGTCTTGGTGTACTCGGAGCCGGGATTGCCCAGACCAACGATCAGCTTCACGGACCAGTGCTCCTACGCCGCCGTCCCGACTGCTCGCGGGCGGCGGCATCTCGCGGGACGCTCGCTTACGCGTCGTCGTCCTCGGGCTTCTTCTCGGTGATGACCTCGGGCTGGGCCGCGTCGCCCGAGACCGTTTCGGCCTCGGCGTCGGTGGAGACCTCGGCCTGGATCACGATCTGCGCCAGCACCGCCGACGGATCGCTCTCGAGCACCATCGTCGGCAGCGGCAGCGTCACGTCGCCCGCGGTGATCGACGCGCCCGCCTCGAGCTCCGAGACGTCGACCTCGATCGACTCGGGCATGTTCGTCACCAGGCACTCGATCGCCAGCTCGGTGACCGGGTGCATGAGGATCGCGCCGGTGGTCTTCAGGCCCACGGCGTCGCCGATCAGGTCGACGTGCACGGTGGTCGAGACGCGCTCGGTCGGATCCACGCGGGCAAAGTCCGCGTGCACGATGTTCGTGCCGAGGTGGTCGAACTGGAGGTCGCGCAGCAGGACGAACTGCTCCTTGCCCGACATGTCGAGCTTGAAGAGCTTGTCGCCCCGGTGGATGTGCTCGAGGGTCTCCTTGGCGGGCAGCGCGAGGGACTCGGGGTCCTCGCCGTGCCCGTAGAGGACCACGGGGAGCTGGCCGGCGCTGCGGAGTCGCTGGGAGTACCGCGAGCCCGTCCGCTCGCGCTTGCTGGCCGACAGCGTCGGCGTTGCGTTCAGATCCATGATTCAAACCCTTCTAAAACGTGTGTGTCTCAACGTGTTGGTGTTTGTGCTTGCGTCTGTAATGGGCGTCGTCTGTGTGTGCGGGAATCGGCTTCGGCTAGCGCTTCACCCCGGCCGTGCGGCGGAACAGGGCGCTGACCGAGAGGTCGTTGTGGATGCGGTGGATGGCCTCGCCGAGCAGCTCGCCCACGCAAAGCTCCACGAGCTTGTTGTTCGCCAGCGGCCCGGCCCGGCCCTCGAGCGGGATCGTGTTCGTCACGATCACGCGAGAGATCGGCGCGTCGGCCAGACGCTCGATCGCCATGCCGCTGAGGATCGGGTGCGTCGCCGCGGCCAGCACGTCCTCGGCGCCGTGGTCCATGACGAGCTTCGCGGCCTCGCACACCGTGCCGGCCGTCGAGATCATGTCGTCGAACATCAGCACCGTCTTGCCCGACACGTCGCCGATCAGGTTGCCCGTCGTGACCTGCGTGCCCGACAAACGCCGCTTGTTGATGATCGCCAGGTCCGCGTCGAGCAGGTTCGCCATGCCCTCGGCGACCTTCACGTTGCCAACGTCCGGGCTCACGAGGCACAGGTCGCCCAGCTCCTCGCGGATCGACGAGAAGTAGTCGACGAACACGGGCGTGGCCGAGAGATGGTCCACGGGGATGTCGAAGAAGCCCTGGATCTGCGCCGCGTGCAGATCGAGCGCGAGCACGCGGTCCGCGCCGGCCGCGGTGATGAGGTTCGCCACGAGCTTCGCCGTGATCGGCGTGCGCCCCTCGCTCTTGCGGTCCTGCCGCGCGTACCCGAAGTACGGCATCACGATGCACACGCGCTTCGCACTCGCCCGCTTCAGGCAGTCCACGAAGACCAGCAGCTCCATGAGGTTGTCGTTGACGGGCTGGCCCGTCGAGAGGATCACGAAGCAGTCCCGGCCGCGCACGTCCTCGTCGAGCTTGACGATCAGCTCGCCGTCGGGAAAGACGCTCGTCTTTGCGTCGCCCAGGTCGATACCCAGGTGCTCGCACACCCGGCCGCACAGGTGCTTGCTGTGCCGGCCGGCGAAGACGCGCATGCCGTTGACGCCCGACTGGACATCGCCCGGGCGGTCGCCGCTCGGCTGGAGGCTGCTGGACTGCATGCCGGTGATCGTCACGCCCCACCCCCAACGCCCGCGGCCTCTTGCCGCTTGCGGTAGATCGCGTCGACCTCGGCGAGGTGCTCGGGCGTGTTGATGCTCAGGATGTCCTCGGCGGGCACCGCGTCGATGACCTCGACGGTCTTGCCCTCGCCGAGCATCATCTCGGGCAGGTCGGTGATGTAGTACTCGCCGGACGCCTCGTTGCGTTTGACGTTCTCGAGCGCCTCGAACATCTCGCCGCAGCGGAAGAGGTAGTAGCTCGGGTTGACCTCGCGGATCTTCAGCTCGGCCTCGGTCGCGTTCTTCTGCTCGACGATGCGCTCGAAGGAGCCGGCGGGGCTGCGCACGAT
>CAYQAD010000124.1:5752-7661 GCA_964415125.1 uncultured Phycisphaeraceae bacterium
TCCGTCGAACTCATGCGCAATGCGGTTGCGTGGTGCATGGGGCTCATGCGCCCCCGCCGGTTGGCGTGCGTCCGCGATGGGTCTCGGCGGCTGCGGCCGGGCGCCCTGCAAGGCCCCGGCGGGAATTACCCCACGAGGATTCGAACCTCGACAAACAGTACCAAAAACTGTCGTGCTACCGTTACACCATGGGGCAGTAAGGGCAGCCGGCAAAGACCACATCGCGGTCGACCGTGCTCACAACGCTATCGGCAATCGCCACACTCGGCCATCACCGCAACATCACGGGCACTGTCATGCGCATCGGCGGGGAGTCGCGCACCTTCCGGGGATGAGGATCCACCAAGCCCAACAGGCGGCACGGCGGATCGGTGTCACGGACCAAACGCGGCCCGCGACACCCGGAACATCCGGAGAGCGCGACCGCGGCACGGGTGGCAGGCGGACGCCCCGCACGCGGGAAAGACCACCGGCCCAGAGCTGGGCCTCCCACGACTGCCGCGGAAGAAAGACCCCTGACCGCGCCTCACGCACGGGCGACGCCCGAGCGATCCGTCACGATCGGCTCCGAAGAGACAAACTCTAGGCCTGGGCTTTCGCGTTGGCGCTCAGCTGTCCTCGGGCTTCGCGGCAGGCTTGGCGGCCTTGGCGGCCTTGCCCTTCACCCGCATCGCCCGCCGAACGTGGGGCGGCACAACGGGCTCGGCAGGGGCCTCGGGGGCCGCCTCGTCCTCCGTCGGCTCGGCCTTGGGCTCGTCGGGCTGCTCGGCGGGGGCCTGATCATCAGGCGCATCGGGCTCATCGGTGCCCCGCACCGCCGCATCCGAGATCACGTCGTAGCACGTCGCGAGCAGCCCCACCAGCGGGAAACGCCCGCTCGCAAAGGGGCTCGGCCCGAGGCGACGCAGCAGCGCCTTGTTCACCGCCGGGCGGTCGATCGAGAGGTCCAGCTCGCTGAGCCCCTCGCCCGCCTCCCAGAACGAATCGAGCGACGCGTCGAGCGGCTCGGCCTCGCCGTCGCTCGCGCCCGGCACATGGGCGGCGTACACCGGGGGCGCCCCATGCACGCTGCCCTCGCTCGTCCGCCGCTGCCGAAGACGCTCGACGAGCGACTCGGTCGCGATGCCACGCATGTTGAACATGATGAACGGGTCCGACGCCATCGCGTCGGCCACCAGATACATCACGCACGCCACGTGCTTGCACCAGGGCTTGGCGTGCCCGCACGTGCAGCTGGGCGTCAGATCGCCCGAGCCCTTCGGGAACAGGTTCAGCCCCAGCGGATGGAACAGGTCCTCGATGTGCTCGGGCACCTCGCCGGCGAGCATCTTTGCGGAGTAAATCGGCTCGGCGATCGTCGCCGCCACGACCCTGTCCCACGCCTCGTGCCCGTAGGTCTCGCTCGTGATACGCACGGTGTAGGGCTTGGTCGATCGGCCCTGCACGATGCCCTCGATCAGGCCCATGCCGACCGTCAGCGACTTGGTCTGGCCCATCTTCGCGTAGTCGAGGCCCTCGACGTTCGGCTCGCCCTCGCAGCCCTCCTCGAGCAGCCGCACCCAGCGCTGCGCGATCCACGCGGTGCTCACGCCCTCCTTGCTGCGCAGCTTCACGCCGCCGCGGACCCGCTTGGGGTTCACCGACGGGGGCGGCTCGCGACGGGGCAACGGCGCCTGCCGGACCGGGCCGACCGGCTTCTCGACCTTGGGCGGCTTCGGAACCCGCGAGAGCGTCGGCCGCTGCGGCTCACCACCGGTGTTCGTCGAGGACTGCTCACTCATCGTCGCCCACCGCCTCGGTCCGCAGGCTCAGGATGTCCTGCAGCTGGTCCGTCGTCAGCTCGGTCAGCCACTGCTCGCCCGAGCCCACGATCCGCTCTGCAAGCTCGGTCTTCTGCTCGATCATCTCG
>CAYQAD010000125.1:0-7660 GCA_964415125.1 uncultured Phycisphaeraceae bacterium
GCGGCTGGTGCATCAGGTTCCGCGCGTTGTGCAGCGCGTAGCGCTTGCCCTTGGCGCCCGAGCACGCGATCAGGCTGCCCATGCTCGCGGCCTGCCCGATGATGTACGTCGCGCAGTCCGGCTGGATGAAGTTCATCGTGTCGATGATCCCGAGCCCCGCCGTCACGCTGCCGCCGGGCGAGTTCACGTAGATCGACACGTCCGCCTTCGGGTCCTCGTTCTGCAGGAACAGCAGCTGGGCCGTCACGAGGTTGGCGATGTCGTCGTTGATGCCGCCACCGATGAAGATGATCCGGTCCTTGAGCAGCCGGCTGTAGATGTCGTACGAGCGCTCGCCGCGTTGGGACTGCTCGATGACAATCGGTACCAGGTAAGACATTGTCCGTGTCCTGTCGTCGCTATGCGCCGCGGGCCGGGCCCGCCGCGCCGTGTGGTTCGTGTCTGGTGCTGAAGAGGGCCCGCGCGATCACGCGTCGGCCTTGCTCCCCTCGGGCGTCTTCTCGGGGTGGTAGAGGATCTCGTCGACGAGCCCGTACTCGAGCGCTTCCTTTGCGTCGAAGTACTTGTCGCGCTCGCCGTCGGCGGCGATCTGCTCGTAGGTCTGCCCCGTGCTCTCCGCGAGGATGCGATTCAGCGAGCTCTTGTCCTTGATGATCCGCTCTGCTTGCAGGCGGATGTCCTCGGCCTGGCCCGTCACGCCGCCGTAGGGCTGGTGGATCATCACCTTCGCGTGGGGCAGCATGTACCGCTTGCCCTTCTCGCCCGCCGCCAACAGCACCGCCGCGCCCGAGTAGCAGTACCCGATGCAGTACGTGCTCACCGGGCTGCCCAGCAGCTTCATCGTGTCGTAGAGCGCGAGCGTCTCGTCCACCGACCCGCCCGGGCTCTTGATGTAAAACTGGATCTCCCGCCCGCGCTTCTCGCGGTCGAGGTAGTGCATCTGCATCATCACCCGCGTCGCCGACGCGTGGTTGATGTCCTGCGTGAGGAAGACGATCCGGTTCTCGAGCAGCAGCTCGTCGACCGTCATCTCCCGCGTCCGTTGGTAGCTCACACTCGCTGCCGGCATGGCATCTCCCATTCACTGGCTGTCGCCATCTGGCCCGGGCGCATCGCCCAGGCCGCGTGTTTGTCGGTCCCCGTCCTGGGCCGAGCGATCCACTCTAGGGACGCCCGCCGCACGCGCGGGGTTACCTCTATCGGCACATCGCACACGCCGCGGCAGCCAAACGCGCCCACTCGCGCAACCGACAGGCCTCTCGCGCGCAACGCCCCGCCCACGCACACACGCCCGCCAACCCCCCAGCCCGCACCACCCGGGTAAAAGGGAGGACCTGCCGCCCGAGGCATCCACGCACACCCCAACGCCCGCGAAAGCCGCCCGCTACCATGCCGACCGGCCCCCGCGCACCACGCGGCCCGACGCCGTCCGCCGCACCCTCCCTCGGAGCACGCCCACAGTGCCTACAGCCGTCATCAGCGACATCCACGGCAACGCCGAGGCCCTCCGCAACGTCCTCGCCGATATCGACCGCCGACAGATCGACCGCATCATCTGTCTGGGCGACATCATCGGCTACGGCCCCGAGCCGCTCGCCTGCGTCGACCTCGTCCGCGAACGCTGCGCCTGGTCCCTCATGGGCAACCACGACTTCGGCGTCCTCTACGAGCCCACCAACTTCAACCCCGCCGCCGAGTCCGCCGCCTACTGGACCCGCGAGCAGTTCGACGCCGAGCCCGACCAAGACCTCCGCGAGGCCCGCTACGACTTCCTCGGCCGGCTGCGCGTCCGCGTCTTCGAGGCCCAGCCCGACATGGACTTCCCCACCCTCTTCGTCCACGGCTCGCCCCGCCGGCCCATCAACGAGTACCTCTTCCCCGACGACGCGGTCAACGCCCCCGACAAGATCGAATCCATCCTCGATCGCGTCGACCGCCTCTGCATGGTGGGCCACACCCACGTCCCGGGCGTCTTCACCAACGAGCCCGACTTCTATCCCCCGCCCGAGCTCGGCGAGGACTGCTACCGATTTACCGAGGGCGAGAAGGCGATCGTCAACGTCGGCTCCGTCGGCCAGCCCCGCGACCACGACGCCCGCGCCTCCTACGTCGTGCTCCACCCCGATCGCGTCGAGTTCATCCGCGTCGAGTACGACATCGAGCGCACCGCCAGCCTCATCAAGACGATCCCCCAGCTCCACGAGTGGCTGGGCGACCGCCTCCTCGTCGGCAAGTAGCGTCGGCAATTAGTGTCGGCAAGTCACGCCACGACACCAGCCGAGGCCCGCCCCGGGCGCCGGCATCGGGTCCAGCGACCAAGCCCGCATCCGGGGTCTCCGCGCCGCCCGACCCCGCCGTCGCGCCCGCCCTAAAGTCAGGGCCGGGCGTCGCGATCGGCTGCGCTCTTTCTCCCCGCACTCCTCCCAGCAACGGGCACCGACCGACCCATGCCGCAGAAGCCCAACACGTTCCTCCGCCTGCTCATCCCCGCCGTGGTCATCGCCGCGGGCATCGGCGTGGGCCTCGCCGTGTGGACCAACACCGCCAACCAGGGCCAGCAACGGCAAACGCCCGCGCCCTCCCAATCCCCAACCCAATCCCCAACCCAAGCCCCGGCCCAGCCGGCAACCGAGCCCATCGCCCCACCGGCCCTCGCTGGCGACGCCCAGCCCGCCGAGGTCGTGCCCGCGGACGCCGACACGGCCGCCGCGCAGGACCAGGCCGCCGCGCCCACGCCCACACCTGTTCCCACCCCGCTCCCCGCGGACCTGCCCGAAGGCCCCCGCGTCGAGACCCTCGCCGACGCCTCGACCGATCTCGCCGCCATCGGTGCGCTGGCCGATCCCTTCGAGCTCCAGATCCGCTTCAGCCCTGTCGGCGCGGGCATCGACACCATCGAGCTCGCCGACTACTTCACCGAGCCCAAGGGCACCGAGCACGTCGCGCTCGTCCGCGAGCGCACCTTCGGCGCAGGCCGGCTCACGCCAATGGCGATGCTCGGCCTGACCATCGGCGGCGAGTACGTCCCGCTCACCGGCTACACGGCCGCCGGCGAGCCGTTGCCCATCTGGCGCGAGCTCGCGCCGGGCGACTTCGAAGCCTTCATCACCGACGCCGAGGGCACACGCATCCTCCGCGTCCGGCGAACCTTCACAATCGACGAGAACTCCTTCGAGCTCGGCCTCGACCAGCGCATCGACAACCTCACCGACGCGCCCATCCCCGTCTCGGTCATCCAGACCGGGCCCGCCGACCTCATCCAGGAGTCCTTCTACGGCGGCGACAAGCGACGCCTCCGCTTCGGCTATCTCCTCGACGAGACCCGCGACCCCACCCAGCAGTTCGTCCAGCCCGACAGCGACCTCAAGCCCCGCAACAAGCTGCTCGGCAAGAAGGACAAGTCCACCAAGCGCTACGCCGACGAAGCCCCGGTCTGGCCCACCCCCGCGCACGCCAACCGCAACCACACGCTCTCCTGGCTCGCGCTGACCAACCGCTACTTCGCCGTCGCCGTGCATCCGAAGGTCGACCCGAACGCGCCCACGAACAACCTCGCGCTGACCGCCGCCGAGCGCGTCGACCGCGTCGTCGCCGATGTCATCGCGGGCGACGGCCTCATGCTCCGCATGACCGGGCCCGTCCAGGTCATCCCCGCCTCGGGCAGCATCGACTCAGCCCTGAGCATCTACGCCGGCCCGCTCTCGCGCCGCGTCATCAACGATCAGCCCCAGGCCGCGGCCGTCAACCTCGACGGGCTCGTCGTCTACAACTTCGGCGGGATGTGCGCCGTCTGCACCTTCGCCTGGCTCGCCGACGGCCTCAAGTCCATCCTCCTCATCGCCCACGACTACATCACCTTCGACTGGGCCCTCGCGATCATCCTGCTCGTCATCATCGTCCGCACGATCCTCCACCCCGTGACCCGGTGGAGCCAGATCCGCGTGCAACGCTTCGCCAAGCAGATGCAAGAGGTCGGCCCCAAGCAAAAGAAGCTCCAGGAGAAGTTCAAGGACGACCCCAAGCGCCTCCAGCAAGAAACCGCCAAGCTCTGGAAGGAAGAGGGCATCAGCCCCGCGGGCATGCTCGGCTGCCTGCCCATGTTCCTCCAAACGCCCGTCTGGATCGCCCTCTACGCCGTGCTCTACTTCTCATCCGAGATGCGCCACCAGCCCGCGTTCTTCGGCGTCTTCCAGAAGATCACCAATGGCTCGTGGACCTTCCTAGCTGACCTCGCCCAGCCCGACCGCTTCCTCGCGATCGCCAACCCCATCGACCTCGGGCTCATGCGCATCGACGGGCTCAACATCCTCCCGCTCCTGCTCGGCGTCGTCTTTTACGCCCACCAGAAGTACCTCACGCCGCCCACCGCCACGACCATGACCCCCGAGCAAGAGCAGCAGCAGAAGCTCATCAAGGTCATGATGGTGGTGCTCTTCCCCCTGTTCATGTACGGCGCCCCCTCGGGCCTCGCGCTCTACTTCATCACCAACTCCACCGTCGGCATCTTCGAGATGCGCCACATCCGCAAGTCGATCGACGCCAAGGGCCTCCTCGACGTCAAGCCCGAGCGCAAGAAGAACGCCAAGCCCGGCTTCCTCGCCCGCCTCTACGAGGCCGCCCAGAAGCAGCAGCAACTCCGCGAGCAGCAGCAGATCGGCCCGGGCCGAGACCAGCGCAAGGCGATGCAAAAAGCTGCCAAGCAGCGAGGCCCGGGCAACCTCCCCGCGCCCCGCGGCAAGAAGCGCAAGTAGCCGAATCGGATGGCCGATCCCGTGCGCACCACGGACACCATCGTCGCGCTCGCAACACCCGCCGGCCGGTCCCCCCTCGCGCTGATCCGCTGCTCGGGCCCCGCCGTGCCCGACATCATCGCCGCGCACCTGCGCGCGCCCATCGACACCGATCCCCCGCTCGACCCCCCGCTCGATCCCCCGCTCGACCCAGCCGCACGTTGGGCACGCCGCGCAACGTTCGACCTCGCCGGCAAGCCCCTGCCCGTGCGCGCACTGCACGCCCCCGCGCCCGGCACCTACACGGGCGAAGCCACGCTCGAGCTGCTTCTGCCGGGCAACCCGCACCTGATCGAGCGCGTGCTCGCCCAGCTCACGGCCGTCCCCGCGGTCAGTTCCGCCGCCAGTTCCGCCGTCCGCCCCGCCCAGCCGGGCGAGTTCACCGCCCGTGCCTATCTCAACGGCCGCCTCTCGCTCGACCGCGCCGAGGGGGTCGCCGCCACCATCGCCGCCGACAACGAGCACCAGCTCGCCGCCGCCAAACGCGCCCTCGCGGGCACCGCCGGCGCCGCCCGCCGCGCCTGGGCCGACGAGCTCGCCACACTCCTCGCGCTCGTCGAGGCGGGCATCGACTTCACCGACCAGGAGGACGTCGTCCCCATCCCGCCGGCCGACCTGCACGATCGGCTGGCCCGCATCGTCGCGGCGCTGCGTAAAGAAGTGGGGGAGGGGCCGCCGCCCTCGACCACGCCGCGCGAGCATCCCGTTGTGGTGCTCGCGGGCCCGACCGGCGCGGGCAAGAGCACGCTCTTCAACGCCCTGCTGGCAACATCCAACCCCCAGCACCACGCCCGCCCGCGCGCCATCACCAACGCCGAGGCGCACACCACGCGCGACGCCCTCGCCGAGCCGCTCGACCTTCGGCCCGACGCGCCGACCATCGTCACGCTCATCGACCTGCCCGGCAGTGAGACCGAGTCGGCCCCGGCGCGCTCGCCCGCGCAGCACGCCGCGCTCCAGATCGCCGCCGACGCGATCGCGAACGCCGACCTGGTCATCCTCTGCGACCCCGCGGGCGCCTTCGATCCGCCGGCCACGCTCGATCCCAGCACGCCCACGCTCCGCGTGCGCACCAAGGCCGACCTGCCCAGCACGTCGGCCGCGCGCGAGGACCTCGCGGTGTGCGCCCTCGACGCCTACCACCTGCCCGCGCTGCGCCGCGCGATCGCCGAGCAGGCGATCGGATCGCAGCTTGTCGCCACCGCCGCGGTGCTGCCCCGGCACCACGCCGCGCTCGTGCGCACACATGAAGCGCTTTGCACCGCGATCGGGACGATCGATCCGGCCGCCCACGCGGTGACCGATCCCGAGCTCACCGCCGCGTCACTCCGCGAAGCGCTCGACGCGCTCGGCCAGATCACCGGCGCGATGACACCCGACGACATCCTCGCGCGCGTCTTCTCGACGTTCTGCGTCGGCAAGTAGGTCGGCGAGGCACTTCAGCGTCCCTCGGCCCGCACGACGAACTCATCGAGATACCGCGTGCCGAAGGCGTCGACCGCCTCGAGCGTGCCCTCGGGCCCGGCACCCCAGCACGCCGCGATCGGCTCGCCCGAGCCCGTGTCGAACTGCACCACGCATCGGCCCTCCACGACGTACGCGCTGGGCACCCGCGCACCGAGGTAGGCCGTCAGCGCGTTGACCTCCGGCCCGCCCACGCTCACCGCCGGCCGATGCCGGAGCTCGTCGTGGTTGAGATACCAGATGTCCGAGACGACCACCGCGCCCGCCGCCCCGTGCTCGGCGAGCATGCCGCGGAGGCGGTACGCGATCGGGCGGTCGTGCCACTCGGCCCGCAGATGCGCCCCGCACACGACCAGCACTGCGTTCTCGGGCGTTGGCGCGTCCATGCGTGCTCTCCTTGCGCGGGCCCGCGGGCGACCCTCGCTCGCATGCCACCCGCGCCCCAATGACGCGCCGAGCGTACCCGCGCCCGCACAGCCCGCACGCCTTGCCGCGCGGCGCATCCCAGCGGCCCCATCGCGTGGCCATCCCCGCCCGCGGATCGCACAACTTCGGATGTGCCGCCGACCCCCCGGCAGCACGCTTACCCCGGAGGTGCGTGGGCCATGGCCATCATCCGACTCGGCGACCTGCTCGTGATCCAAGGCTCGCTCACCGAGCAGCAGCGCGACGAGATCCTCGCCGTCCAGCGCGACACGATCCGCCCCTTCGGCGCACTGGCCGAAGAACTCTTCGGCATCAACCCCGCCGACGTCGAAGCCGCCTGGGCAAGCCAGTACGCCGCGATGAGCCCCGCGGCCGTCGGCGACGACGGCGACACGCCCGCGGTCGATCCCGACGCGCTGGGCATGCTCGACCGCCGACAGGCGTGGCAGTTCGCGATCTGCCCGCTCCACGAGGACGACACCGAGCTCGTCCTCGCGACCACACGCGAGCATCTGCCCCGCGCCCTCCGATTCGTCGGCTGGCGGCTCACCCGCCCGAGCCGATTCGAGATCACCGACCGCCAGACCCTCGGTCGCCTGCTCGAGGCCCACTACCCCATGGGCGGCGCCCGAGCCGCGGACCTGCTCCCCGCCGAGCGCATCCCCGCCGTCGGCCGCGCCAGCGCGTAGGGCGGGAAGGCATCGAGCGAGGCGTCAAGGCACCGAGGCACCGAGTAAAGCCGCGAGTTGGTGTTCGGGTGTTCTCCGGGTCGCCCGAGCGTCGCTGGCGTTCGGCCGTGTGGGGAATCACCGCCCAGCGCACGCCCTCCGGCTCGATGCATCGGTGCCTTGGTGCCCCGTGCCTCTCCTAGCATTCCCGCGATGCCAGCCGACGCACCGACCGCCACGCCGACCCGCGACGACACCGTCCGCACCGTCTCCTTCGTCAGCCTCGGCTGCCCGAAGAACCTCGTCGACTCC
>CAYQAD010000126.1:0-7638 GCA_964415125.1 uncultured Phycisphaeraceae bacterium
ACGCAGCTGATGCCCAAGGCGACGTACAACGGCATCGAGACGATCACGGACTCGGCGGGCAACTTTGCGCCGGCGTTCTGGGTGCAGCAGCAGCACTACTTCAACGCGGACTTCCGCCGCGCGCCCAACCAGCGCGACGCCGACAAGGCCTACAGCGCCGCGGCGTTTGGCGAGACGTTCCGCTACGGGCTCACCGCGGGCGTGAGCCCTGGCGGGTACGCGGTGGATCGGATCAACGCGACGCCCGGCACGTTCTCGCCCGCGGGCGCGGGCGGCTTCGGGGACATGGACACGCTGGCGCAGTGGGCGGCGCTCCAGCCGCCGCCGGCGAACCCGTCGTATCGCTACGGCATGGTGCGGCAGTCGCAGTCGCAGCCGGGCTGGGTGCAGCCCGACGCGGGGCTCGTCGATCGCCTCTTCCTGATGTTCGGCATCGTCGAACATCTGGAGCCGAAGTTCTTCGTGCAGCGGCAGTTCGGGCAGGTCGACCTCGACGCCGACGGCATCGCCGACGAGCACGACAACTGCGACCAGTTCAACCCCGACCAGCTCGACGCGGACAACAACGACATCGGCGATGCGTGCGAAGCCGCGAACTGCCGAGCGGATGTGACATCCACGGGCACGGCCAACGGCGTGCCGGACGGGGCGGTGGACCTCTCGGACTTTTCTTTCTACCTCACGCTCTGGTCGGGCAGCGACACGGTGGCGGACGTGACGACCACGGGCACGGCCAACGGCATTCCCGATGGGGCCGTGGACCTCTCGGACTTTTCTTTCTACCTCACGCTCTGGTCGGCCGGCTGCCCGTAAGGCGAGCCGGCGGCGCCGCGTGCGAGAGGCTGGGCGGCCCGGCGTGGGTGGGTAAATGGGAAGTTCTTGGGCGATGGTGCGCTTCACACGTCGTATCGGGCCTGGTTTGTTAGGGGTCTGCATCCCAATCGGGCGAGTATTGCTATCGCAGGTGGCGGCGAACCTGTTAGTCTTTTCCCGGGGGTGATTCGCGCCGACGGAAGGCGTGACCGGCCGCAGTTCTTTGCGCCGCTCGTAGAAGTGTTTCCGATCAATCTGGACCTTACCCGGCGTGTCGCAGGATGGTCTGCGTGTTGTGCGCGATCTTGGCCGTTGCCGGGCACCTACAAGGATGGTGTGTATGTCTATTCGCAGGGCGATGAGTGTTTTCAGTGTCTGTGGACTTTGCACGAGTGTGCTCGCGGGCGGCACGACGGCGATGGCGACCTCGGCCAAGCCCGTGGTGGGCCCGATGCCGACGATCGTGGACGCGTCGAGCCCGGTGGGCGTGCTCTGCTCGTCGGCCGCGTGCATCGGGTGCGACGCGACCGCCGCGACGGCGCCGGCCGAGGGCGAGCTCGCCGAGCTGCAGGCGCGGGCTACGGCATTGATCGAGGCGCAGACCTACTGGTCGCTGCCCGCCGAGGACCGCGAGACGATCGCGAAGACACTCGAGGCGATGGGCGAGTCGGTGCCCTCGCTGACGGCCGAGGCGCCGATCCATCCCGAGCAGGTCCGGCTCTCCGTGCCGTTGACCGAGGACGAATTCCAGGCGGCGTGGGAGCAGGTGTCGCCTTTCGTGGATCGCGAGACGTTCGCGACGTTCAGCCCGATCCACCAGCGGATGCTCCGCAACTTCGCGGTGCTCGCGTCGGACGAGGACTGGACGCCGGTCATGCCCTGCTTCACGCCGGGCGTTGACTTCGAGCTGATCCGCGCGTTCGAGGAGGTGATCTCCTTCGGCATGAGCAACCTCGAGGCGAACAACCCGCTGCGCTTCGAGCAGATCGCTCGGTGGAACGGTACCGCGCTCGATCCCTCGGGCGGCGGCCAGGGCAACCCGACCACGCTGACCTACTCCTTCCCCGACGACGGCACGTTCATCGCCTCGGGCGTGGGCGAGCCGGCCGGCAACAACGACCTCAACGCCTTCATGGACGGCATCTACGGCAACCGCGCCACGTGGCGCACCATCTACGACGACATCTTCGCGCGCTGGGGCGAGCTCAGCGGCAACACGTACGTCCTCGAGCCCAACGACGACAACGTGAACCTCTTCGACTTCGCAGGCGTCTCGGGCGTCCGCGGCGACCTCCGCATGGGCGGCAAGTTCATCGACGGCAACAGCGGCACGCTCGCCTACAACTTCTTCCCGCAGAACGGCGACATGGTCGTCGACACGGGCGACAACTTCTACACGAACATCAGCGGCAACTCGATCCGCCTGCGCAACATCCTGCTGCACGAGCACGGGCACGGCATGGGCCAGCTCCACACCTGCCCGATCGAGCAGGAGAAGCTGATGGAGCCCTTCATCAGCCTCGCCTTCTCCGGGCCGCAGTACGACGACATTCTCAACGCGCAGCGCCACTACGGCGATCCCAACGAGCCGAACGACAACGCGGGCGCCGCGACATCGCTCGGCACCGTCGTCGTCGACAGCAGCGTCGGCGTTGACACCGTCAGCATCGACGATGAGAACGACGTGGACGTCTACGCGGTCACGCTCACCCAGCCCGTGTCGCTCACCGCGACGCTGACGATCGGGCTGCCGGCCGATGGGCAGGTGCCCTATGGCGCCGGCCCGCAGACGCAGTTCTGCAACGAGCCCCAGCCGTACGACCCCACGGTCTTCCTCGACCCGGCGCTCGAGATCCTCGACAGCGACGGCTCGACCGTGCTCGCCTTCGCCAACGCTAACCCCGCGGGGTCGGGCGAGACGGTCAGCGCCGACGTCGGCCCGGGCACGTTCTACATCCGCGCCACGGGCGGCAGCCCGAATGGCGACCAGATCATCGCGTATGAGCTCGACGTGGCCGCCACGTTCGACGGCCTGAACTTCTCCCTCATCGACCCGCTGCCCACCGAGCTCATGCCCGGCGTGGCGACGTCGTTCCTCGTGGGCGTGGAGCCCGACGGCGAGGCACTCGTGGGCACGCCCCAGCTGGCGTTCCGCCGCGTTGGTGAGCCCAGCTTCACCACCGTGGACCTGGTCAACATCAGCGGCGACACCTGGCGGGCCGACCTGCCGGCGTTCCTGTGCGGCGAGGACCCCGAGTACTTCCTCACGGCCGACGGCACGATCAGCGGCACGCTCACGCTGCCCGATCCCTCGACCGTCCAGACACTCGTCACCGACGGCGATGTGGTCTCCTTCAACGACCCCGCCGACACCGACCTGGGCTACACCACCGGCGGCAACGCGGGTGACGGGCAGTGGACCCTCGGCGCGCCCGAGGGCAACGACCGCGGCGACCCCGCGGTGGACGCCGACGGCTCCGGCTCGGCGTGGCTGACCGACATCAACCCCGCCAACGAGAACTCCGACGTGGACGACGGCGAGGTCACCCTCACCACGCCCGCGCTCGATCTGGTCACCGGCTCCGAGGTGTCGTACGCCTATTGGTTCAACGACATCCCGGGCGGCCCGGCGCAGGGCGGCGACTCGTTCCGCGTGCAGGTCTCGACCAACGGCGGCGCGAGCTTCTCGACCATCCGCACCTTCACGACCGTCTCGGGCTCGTGGCGATTCGACACGCTCGTCGAGGGCGTCGACTACACGGGTGCCGCGGAGGGCCAGGGCCGACTGCGCTTCATCGTCAACGACATCGGCACGCAGAACGTGATCGAGGGCGGCGTCGACGCGATCATCGTCTCGACCTCGTCGTGCACCGATCCGGTCGGCGGGCCCTGCAGCCCGGCGGACGTGACGACCGACGGCACCGCCAACGGCATGCCCGATGGCGAGATCACGCTCAGCGACTTCTCCTTCTACCTGAGCCTCTGGGGCGCGGGCGACCTGGCGGCGGACCTGACCACCGACGGCACCGCCAACGGCGTGCCCGACGGCGCGGTCACGCTCAGCGACTTCTCCTTCTACCTCGCCCTCTGGGGTGCCGGCTGCCCGTAAGGCGGGACCGGATCGATGACACAGACTCGCGTTTAGCGAGTTTCACAGAGTGAGCCCGGGCCGTCGCCGCGATCGGCGGCGGCGAGCCCGGCATCAGCACCCGGAAGCGACCCGTCCGTGCGGTAGAGCGCCACCAAGCGCTCGAACGCACTGGCGGGTCGCGGGTGGTTTTGGCCCACCGACTCGACGAGCAGGCAGATACCGTCGAGCAGGTGCCGCTCGGCTGTCGCGTGATCACCAAGCAGCAAGAAGGCGCGGCCGAGCCCGACCCTCGCGGTGCCGCGCACGGTGTGCTCCGGCGGCGCGTGGCGGTCGGCCCGCGCCACGAGATCGGCGAACAGCGCGCGAGCCTCTTCGGCGCGCTCCAGCTCGAGCAGCACATCGCCAACGTTGCCGATCGACATCATCGTCTGGAGACCATCGGGCCCGAACTGCTCGCGGC
Organism: uncultured Phycisphaeraceae bacterium; assembly: GCA_964415125.1. GTDB lineage: Bacteria > Planctomycetota > Phycisphaerae > Phycisphaerales > UBA1924 > CAYQAD01. The sequence continues at coordinate 4,365 of CAYQAD010000126.1, forward strand.
GGAGCTCTACGCTCTCGCGGAACCAGCGCTCGGCCTCCTCGAAGCGCCCGGCCTTGGTGGCGGTGTTGCCGAGCGAGTTGAGGATCTGGGCCCGCACCGGATGCGCGCGATCGAGGCGAGCGTCGGCGATCGCGTAGACGCTCTCGAGCAGCTCGCGGGCCTCGTCGTAGCGGCCGAGGTCCGTGAGGCACCAGGCGAGCCCCGAGGCCGAGGTGAGCGAACGCGGGTCGGCCTCGCCCAGCACCGCGCGCCGGCCCTCGGCCGCTTCCCGATAGAGCGGCTCCGCGTCGGCCGGCCGCCCAAGCGCGATGTAGAGGCCGCCGAGGTTGTTGATCGACGTCAGCGTGCTCGGATCGCGATCGCCAAGGTCCGCGCGTTTTGCCTCGAGCGACTCGGCGAGCAACGGGGCCGCCCGGTCGAGGTCGCCGATCTGGAGGTGCGCCACCGCGAGGTTGCTCACGAGGCGAACGCGCAGAGCCTCGTCGATCTCCTCGCCGTCGGCAGCCGATGCGTCGAGCGCGCCGAGCGTGTCGTTGAGCGTCGCGATCGCGTCGGCGTATCGGCCCTGCTCCATGTAGGTCGTCGAGAGATTTGCGCGGGCGTTGAGGGTCGAGGCGGCACGCGGCCCCTCGTGGATCGACCGCAGCTCCACGGCGCGGCGACGGTGCGGCTCGGCCTCGCCCGCCTCGCCAAGACGCTCGTACACGTTGGCGAGGGTCTCGCGGATCGACGCCTCGACCAGCGGCTGGTCATCAAACTGCCCGCCGATGCGTGCCGAGGCCTCATCGACCACCGAGCGCATCGTCACGTCGCGGTCCGCGGTGCGGGCAGGGTCGATCGAGGAGAGCAGGTCGTCGCGGAGGAAGTCGTTGATCGCTTCCGAGGCCGCGGCCTCGCGCTCCGCGAGCCTGGCGCTCTCGGACGCGCGCACGCCGGCGCTGACCGCCTGGGCCAGACTCACGCTGATCGCCGCGATGCCGCCAACCGTGATCGTCGCAACCAGACACAGCAGCACGACCACGACCTTGTTGCGACGGGCGAACTTGCGCGCGCGGTAGGTCCACGACGGCGGACGGGCCTCGATCGGCTCGTTGCGCAGCACACGTCCCAGGTCGGCCGAGAGCGCCGACGTCGCGGGATACCGCAGTGCCGGATCGGGCGAGAGCGCCTTCATGACGACCGTGGCGAGATCGCGATCAATCGGCGGCGCAGCCTGCGACAACGGCGCGGGCACGCCCTCGCGCACCGCGAGGATCGCGTCGGGCACGGACCGGGCCGAGAGATCGTGCGCGGGCGCGCCCGAGAGCAGCTCGTAGGCGATCGCACCGATGGAGTAGATGTCCGAGCGGGTGTCGATGGCGCTCGGGTCGCCCTCGAGCTGCTCGGGGCTCATGTAGGCGAGCGTGCCGACGAGCGCGCCGGCACCGGTGTGCATGGTGGCAAGCAGCGTGTCGGCCTCGAGCGTGCGGGCGACGCCGAAGTCGAGGACCTTTACGCGGCCGGCCTCGTCGACCATCATGTTCGAGGGCTTGAGGTCGCGATGGATCACGCCGCGTTGGTGCGCGTGCCCCACCGCGTCGCAGAGCTCCATGAGCAGGGCGATTCGGCCGCGTTCGTCGAGCCCCGAGTCTGTCGCGTGCTTGAGCAGCGGCTTGCCGCGTACGAGCTCCATCGCGAAGAAGGGCTGGGGCGAGCCGAACGTGCTGTGCGTGCCGGTCTGGTAGACGCGTGCGATGCCGGGGTGATCGAGGCGCGCGAGCAGGTCGGACTCAAGCTGGAATCTGCGGAGCACCGCGCCGGCCGCGAGCCCCGGATGCAGAACCTTGAGCGCGACCTGGCGACGCGGGCTCGCTTGCTCGGCGAGATAGACCAGGCCCATGCCGCCCTCGCCGATGAGCTCGAGACACCGGAAACCCGGGACCTCGACGAAGGCCGGCGCAGCGGCCTTGCCCTCGGCGGCACTGTCCGCGATCGCCGCGGCCGACGCGACGATCGGCGTGTCCAGCGCCGGCCACGCGCCGCTCGCCCGCAGCAGCGACTCGACCTCGCGACGGACGGCGTCCTCGGCGGGCCCGATCGCCTCGAGCTCCCGCGCGTGCTCACGCTCGGGAAGAGCGCGGAGGCGATCGAAGTGCGCTCGGATGGTCGGATAGTCGGTCATGCATCCTCGATCTCGCGCTTGAGCCAGGCCCGCGCGAACGCCCAGTCGGACTCGACCGTTGCGGTCGACACGCCGAGGGTCTCGGCGGCGTCCGCGATGATCAGGCCGCCGAAGAACCGAAGCTCAACAACGCTCGCGGCCCGCGCGTCGATCGCGGCCAGGCGGGTGAGCGCCTCGTCGAGCGCGAGCGTGTCGATCGTGTCGAAGGGCCCGTCGGCCCCGGCCATGCCCGACATCGTGACGCGCCGCCAATCACCGCCGCGCTTCGCCGAGCCCTTCGACCGGGCGTTGTCGACGAGCACCTGCCGCATGGCGCGTGCGGCGAAGCCCATGAACCTCGAGCGACCGCCGGCGGCGAGGTCGGCGGAGCCGGCGAGCTTGAGGTACGCCTCGTTGACCAGCGCCGTGGGCTGGAGCGTGTGCTCGGCGCGCTCCTGCCGCATGTAGGCGGTCGCGATGCTTCGGAGCTCGTCGTAGATGCGCTCGAGCAGCTCGGGATCGATCGCGTCGGTGCCATCCGGTAGGCCGCCCGCGTGCGTTCCATCGCGGCGCGGATCGGGTCGCTCGTGGCTGGAACGGTCGGTGTCCATGCGTGCGGCCGAGCATACCGCGTTGCCCGCGTGCACCCCGCCGTGTTGTTGCGATAGATCGTGCTCATCGCGTGCGCCCGATCGAACGGCCCATTGTGCTCGCGGGCCCGCCCCCACTGCTGCACTCGGCGAACTGGACGAGGAATGCGGCGAGATCAGAGAAATCGACCTGACCCACGGCCCCTCGTGTTGCGGCGGTGACATCGCCTCGGGCGAATGCGTCGACGTACGCGGCGAGATCGCCCGCATCCGTCACACCGAAGGGCGCGACTCGATCGGCCGGGCATGCCGCGATCAGCTCAACGCGGGTCGGCCGCTCGTGCACGCGCCACTCGAGCGGCGCGATGTCGGGCAGCTCGACGACATCGAACGTGCCGGCGATGTTCCATCGGCCTGTGCCGCTGTCGCTGCCGATGATCTGGACGCGGTCGTTGAGCTGGGGCGTGTAGTCATCGGCGAGGTGAACACGCAGCGTGCCGCCGAGCGTGGCACTGCCGTCGCCGCGGATCGCGGGGAGCGCGTC
>CAYQAD010000127.1:0-3945 GCA_964415125.1 uncultured Phycisphaeraceae bacterium
CGGAGCGCGCGTGAGCAGCGCGAGGCGGCCCGCGAGCGGGCCCGGGCGGCGCAGGCGCGTGCGCGGGAGCGCATGCGCGGGCACGACCGCAACCGCCGGTACAACTCGTCGGGCGTGAACGCGGGCGTGGCGGTCGCGGTGTTTCTGTTCCTCGGGGCCTGCGTGGCGTTTGCGGCGATGATGATCAACTTTGGCGGCCGATCGCACACCGGCATGGTGGCGCCGCTGGCCGACGCGAAGTCGGGCGGCGGTTTTTCCATCACGCGCGACGGCGTCGCGGTCAGCGCCGGCGATGGGGCGTTTCATGTGAGCAACGGACGGGGCGCGGTCGCCTTCGCGACGGTTCCGGGCACGCCCGACGCGCCCAACGCGCCCGCGGTCGCGACGCCGGCCACGAACGTGGGCACCGTGCTGGTGGTGAGTGACCTTCGGCCGCCGATCGCCGGCGAGCTGCTCGATGTGCTCGGGCAGGCGCGCGTTCGGCTGGCGAACCATGGGATCCACGTCACGGGCGATGTGCTGCTGGATGGCGCGGTGATGGCCGATCAGTCGGCGGTGAGCCCCGAGTCGGTCGGCGAGGCCGTGGAGCTCGTGGCGCTTGCGCGGCGTGCGCGGGGGCAGGGCGTGCTGGGCAGTGACGAGGTCATCGCGTCGCTGGAGGATCTCGACCGCAACCGCGCGGATATCGACGGGATCGTCTGGCTCGCGCCGGCGACCTCCGGTCGCGATGACCGCGTGGGGTACCTGGTGGTCAGCGCCGAGGGCATGGACATCTACGACGCGGACGGCCGGCACATCGCCGAGCATCTGCCAGCGGCGATCCGCAAGGCGTTGCGGTAGCGTTGGTTCAGCGGGCGCTCGCTGAGGCGAGCGCGTCGAGGGTGGCGCGTGCGGCGCCGGAGTCGATGGTGTCCTGGGCGAGTCGGACGCCCTCGGCGAGCGCGTCGCAGCCGCCGCCGACGAGGATGGCCGCGGCCGCGTTGAGCACGCAGATGTCGCGGCGTGGGCCGGGCGCGCCCGCGAGCACGTCTCGGACCGCGGCGGCCGACTCTTCGACGCTGGACACACCGAGCGTCTCGAAGGAGGACCGGGCGAGCCCGAGCGACTCGGCGTGGAGAGTTTCGATCGCGACGGCGCCGTGGTGGACGGTCGCGATGGTGTTGGGTGCGGTGGTGGTGAGCTCGTCGAGGCCGTCCTGGCCGTGGGCGACGATGGCGTGGTCGCTGCCGAGCGCGGCGAGTGCTTGGGCCATGGGCTCGACGAGCGCGTGGTCGTAGACGCCGAGCAGTTGGCGGGTGGCGCCGGCGGGGTTGGTCAGCGGGCCGAGCGCGTTGAAGATGGTGGGGAAGCCGAGCGATCGGCGAGGTCCGGCGGCGTGCCGCATCGCGGGGTGGTGGTGGATCGCGAAGCAGAAGCAGACGCCCGCCTCGGCGAGGCAGGCGGCCTGGACGTGCGTGTCGGCGTCGACGTTGACGCCGAGCGCGGCGAGGACCTCGGCCGAGCCACGGCCGGTGCGTGAGCGGTTGCCGTGCTTTGCGACGACGATGTTGCGGTCGCGTCCGGCGGCGGCGGCGATGATGGCGGCGGCGGTGGAGATGTTGAAGGCCTTGGGCGCGCCGCCCGTGCCGCAGGTGTCGACGATGGTCTTGCCCGCGGGGGCCTCGACGCGTGCGACGTGGCGGCGCATGACGCGCGCGGCGCCGGTGAGCTCGGCGGCGCTGGGCGGGCGCGTCTGGATCAGCGCGAGCAGCGCGCCGATCTGCGCCTCGTCGAGGGTGCCCGTGAGCAGCTGCTCGAAGATCGCCTCGGCTTGGGCGTCGTCCATGGGCTCGGCGGCGCGGAGCTGGGCGAGGACGGGCTTGATCTCGGCGGTGGCTGCGGCGGCGTGCTGGTCTGGACGCGGGCTCTCGCTTTGGCTCTCGCTTTGGGTCTCGCTTTGGGTCATGGCGCGAATATAGGGGCGGGGCGAGGCCTGTGGTTGGTGCTTGCACGCGGTTTGCTGCGTGACGTGGGCGGTGCGCGGGTGCGTGGCGGCTGGTTCGTACACTTGGGGGATGGCGCACAAGCCTCTTCAAGCCGGGCCCGAGGCGGTGTCGCGCGTTGCGTCGCTGGCGTCGCGGCGCGCGGGCGTTGCGGTGTTTGCGCGGGGTGCGCTGCGGGTGCTGCCCTGGTCGGCGGGGGCGCTTGCGGTGGGGCTCGCGGGGGTGCGGGTGTTTGCGAGCGATCCGATGCCGATGTGGCCGTGGGTCGCGACGCTTGCGGGGGCGGCGGTTGGTGTCGCGGCGGTGTGGGGCGGCGTGGCGGCGGCTCGGGCACGCTGGACGGCGCGGACGGCGGCGATCGAGATCGACGAGCGGCTCGGGCTTCGCGGAGCGCTGGGGTCGGCGCTGGAGCTCGGGCGGTCCGATGCGGCGTTTGATCGTCTCGCGGTGCAGCGCGGCGAGCGCGTCGCGGCAGACGCGGAGTGGAAGCGTGTGGTCGGTGTGTACCCGGCGCGTGGCGCGTGGCGTGGCGCGGCAGGGCTTGCGGCGCTGGTGGTGTGTGGGCTGGCGCTGCCGCCCGGACCCTGGTGGGCGCGGGAGGCGGCGGGGCAGGGCGCGGGGCCGGCGGCGGTCGCGCTCGAGCCCGAGCAGGCGGAGGTCGCTGCGGAGGCTGTGGCCGAGGCGCGGGAGATCGTGGAGGGCTTGGGCGAGGACGCATCGGCGGGCTTGGATGCGGAGGCGTCGGCGGCGCTCGCGGAGCTCGAGGATGAGCTGCGCGGCGGCACGGCGTCGGCGGACACAGCGCGCGAGGCCGCGGCGCGGGTCGAGGAGCGGGCCGACGAGCTTGCGCAGCGCGCGAGCGCCGAGCGAGCCCGGGCCGACCGGACGCTCGAGACGATCGCCGACCGCGTTGATCGGGTGCCCACCGAGTCGGAGGCGGGTCGCGAGCTTGCCGACCGCCTGGCAGCGGGCGATCTCGAGGGGGCGGAGGCGGCGGCCCGCTCGCTCGAGGAAGCGTTGGATCGGCTCGATGCGGGCGAGCGCGAGCAACTCGCGCGCGATCTGGAGCGGCTCGCCGAGGCGCTCGAGGCGTCCGACGCGGGTGAGCCGCCGGCCGAGCCGGGCACCGAGCCGGGGGGCGAGTCGGGCGTCGAAGCACCGGGGGGGCTCGACGAGGGCGTGCGCGAAGACGCGGGCGACGCGATGGATCGGTCGGGCGCGGATGCGCTACCAACGAATAGGCCGACGGATGGGCCGACGGACGTGCCGAATCAAGTCCCGAACGATGCTCCCAACGGTGCGCAGCGCGAGCGGCCGGGTGATGCGGGTGATGCGAGCGCGCCGCCCGAGGGTGAGCGCGAGGCGGTGGAGCGCGACGAGCGATCGAGCGACGTGGCGGGTGAGACGCGCCCCGCCGAGCCGGGTGGTGCTGAGGAGTCGCCCGGCGAGTCGCCCGGTGCGAGTCAGGAGACCCAGGGCGGCGATCGGCCGAGCGAAGCGCCGGCGGAGCGAGATCCGGGCGGTGCGCCGACGGCGTCGCAGGAAGAGTCGCCGGAGGGCGGGTCGGACGCGCCGGCCGACGGGGCCGAGCGTCAGCAGCCGACGCAGCGCCCGGGCGGTGAGCCACGACCCGGGGAATCGGGGCCGACGTCGCGGCCCGAAGCGCAGCCGACCGGTCAGTCAAGTGATCAGCCGAGTGGGCAACCGGAGGGGCAGCCCGCGCCGGATCAGCCGCAGCCTGGTGGTCAGCCGAGTCCGCAACCAAACCAGCAGCCGAGCCCGCCATCCGGCGAGCAGCCGGGTGAGCGGCGCGAAGCGCCCTCGGGCGAAGCGCAGCCGGGGCAACAGCCCGGCCAGCAACAGCCGGGTGATGAAGCGCGTGATCAAGCAAGCGATCAAACAGATGGTGAGGCGGGTGGTGAATCGGGCGATCAGCCGGGCGACGCACCTGGTCAGGCACCCG
>CAYQAD010000127.1:4045-7567 GCA_964415125.1 uncultured Phycisphaeraceae bacterium
GGCCAGCCGGGCCAGCCGGGCCAACAACCGGGTGGGGCACCCGGTGATGCGCAGGGTGAGGCGCCGGGCGAGGGGAGTGGTGACGGGTCGGGCACGGGTGGGCGCTTGAGTGATTCGATCCGTGAGCTGCGCGATCGGCGGGAGTCGGCCGAGCGGGGCGAGCGCGACGCGCAGCGGCTGCGTCAGCTTGCCGATCGGCTCGGCGATCCGGATTCGCTCGGTGATGGGCCGGGCGAGCTCGACGCGCCGCTTGAGTTCAACGATCGGCCGACCACGCGGTCGTTTACGCAGGAGCCCGTCGACGCCCGGCCGCCGCCGGGGCAGGCGGGCGTCGATGAGGACCAGGCGGGGCGGACGATCGCCGAGTGGCTCGGCGAGCCGGGTGAGGGGCTTGGTGATGGCGGGGCGGGAGCGCCCGACGAGCTTGCCGAGGGCGTGCGGTCGGCGCAGCGCGGGGCGCAGCGGGCGGTCGATGATCGCGCGGTGCCCAAGCGGTACGAGGAGCTGATCCGGCGGGTGTACGAGCGGTACGGCCAGCGGGTCTCGCCGCCGGCGCAGCCTGCCACGCCCGCGCCCGATGCGCCGGACGCGGGGGGTTGAGCGCATGGGCCCGGCACTTGGCTTCGGCTTGATGGATATCGGGTTCAGCGATCCGCGTTGGCTTGCGCTGGTGGCGCTGGTGCCGGTGTGCGTGGTGCTCGCGGTGCGGTGGATGGGTGGGATGTCGAGGCTTCGCCGAGGCACGGCGGTGGTGCTTCGCGCGGCGCTGCTGGTGCTGCTCGCGGGCGCGCTAGCGGGGGCTGCGGCGCTCCGGACGACGCGTGATGTGGCGGTGATCTTCGTGGTCGACGCGAGCGGGTCGGTGGAGCGGTATGCGCCGCCGGTGGACGTGGTCGGCGAGGACGGGGTGGTGTTCAGCCAGCCGCTGGCCGAGCGTGTGCGCGCGCTGATCGACGATGCGCACGCGGCGAAGCGGGCGGACGACCGCGTGGGCGTGGTGATGTTCGGCGGCAACGCGCTGGCGATCGCGACGCCGACGCGTGCGGCGATCGGCGATCGTGAGATGGACGTGCGTGTGGCGCAGGGGACGGATCTGGCGGGTGCGATCCGGCTCGCGGCGAGCCTGGTGCCGCCGGACGCGGCCGGACGGATCGTGCTGGTGAGCGACGGGAACGAGACGTCGGGCGATGTGGTGATCGAGGCCGAGCGGCTCGCTTCGCGGAGCGCGTCGCGTGCGTCGTCATTGCCGATCGATGTTGTGCCGGTGGAGTACGCGGTGGAGGGGGAGGTGGTGCTCGAGTCGCTGGACCTGCCGCCGACGGCGCCGGCGGACGCAACGGTGAGGGCGCGCGTGGTGCTGCGATCGGCGGCTGCGGCGACGGGCACGCTTCGGCTGTCCCGCGAGGGCGAGGCGGTTGATCTCTCGCCCGGGTCGCCCGAGACGGGTCGGCGTGTGGTGCTCGAGGCGGGGGAGAACGTGGTGCTCTTGCCCGTGCCGCTGGGTCGCGGGCGGGTGCATCGGCTGGAGGCGATCTTCGAGCCGGACCGTGTCGTGGCCGATGGCGCGGGCGGTCGCGTGGAGGGTGGTGGTGGCGATCGCGATCTTGCGAACAACCGTGCGGACGCCTTCACGCTCACGCCCGGCGAGGGGCGGGTGCTGGTGCTCGATGGTGTGGGCGGTGGCGACGCGGCGGGCGCGGGGGCGACGCTCGTGTCGGCGCTCGAGGCGGCGGGCTTGCGGGTCGATCTTCGGGCGCCGAGCGCGATGCCCAGGTCGCTGCTCGAGCTCGAGGCGTACGACCTTGTGGTGTTGCAGGACGTGCCGGCGGATGCGATCGGGACGGAGGGGGCGGAGCTCCTGGCGGCGCACGTGACGGAGCTGGGCGCGGGGCTGGTGATGACGGGCGGCCCGGCGAGCTTCGGCGCGGGTGGATGGAAGGGCAGCGTGCTCGAGCCGATGCTGCCGGTGGAGCTGTCGTTGCCCGAGCGGCTGATCTCGCCGGACGCGGCGATCGCGTTCGTGCTGGATGCGTCGGGGTCGATGGGGTGGGGCGTGCTGGGCTCGTCGCGGTCGAAGCAGGAGATCGTCAACGAGGCGACGGCGCTGGCGATGCGGACGCTCGACCCGCGGGATTTGGTGGGCGTGTGGGCGTTCAACAGGGCGGTGTACGAGGTTGTGCCGCTCGGCCCGAACGCGAGGCCGGATGAGTCGGCGGCGCTGGTTGCGGGCATCTCGCCCGGGGGCGGGACGGACGCGGGGCCGGGGCTTCGGCGTGCGTTCGAGTCGCTGCGCACGGCCGACGCGAAGGTTCGGCACGTGATCCTGCTTTCGGACGGTCGATCGATGGGCGCCGAGTCGTTGCCCGAGTACGCGGCGCTGATGGCCGACTCGGGTGTGCGGGTGTCGACGATCTCGGTGGGCGACGAGGCCGACGATAAGACGATGAAGGCGATCGCCGAGCGTGGGGGCGGCACGCACTACCGGGTGATCAATCCGCGCGTGCTGCCGAGGGTGTTCGTGCGGGCGGTGCGGGTGGTGCGGACGCCGATGGTGCGTGAGCAGCCGTTTGAGCCGGTGGTGGTGCAGGCGGCGAGCCCGACGATCGCGGGGCTTGGCGAGCCGCCGACGCTTCGTGGATTGACGATCACACAGCCGAGGAGCGAGCCGACGATCACGCTGGCGATGCAGAGCGATCGGGGCGAGCCGGTGCTGGCGCACTGGTCGGTCGGGCTGGGGCGCGTCGGTGCGTTCACGTCGGACGCGCACGAGTGGGCCGAGCCCTGGCTTGCGGAGAGTGACTATTACGCGAGGTTCTGGCCTCAGCTTGTCCGGTCGCTGGCGCGCTCGCCGGGCGGGCGGGGCACGGAGCTGCGGGTGGTGCGCGAGGGGGATCGCGTGGTGGTGCGCGCGCGGATCACCGAAGAGGACGGCACACCGATGGATGGTGTGACGGCCGACGCGACGGTGTACGGCCCGGACGGGGCCGAGCGGATCACGCTCGTGCAGACCGGGCCGGGCGAGTACGAGGGCGTGGCGTCGGCCGAGGACGAGGGGCTGTACATCGCGGTGGTGAGTCCGACTCGGGCGGGCGAGCCGTTGTCGCCGGCGGTGGGGGGCACGAGTGTCGTGGCGACCGAGGAGACGCGACAGCTCGAGAGCAACCGCGTGCTGCTCGAGCGTGTGGCGGGGGCGACGGGCGGGCGGGTGCTCGAGCTCGCGGGGACCGATGTGGCATCGCTGTGGGATCGCGAGGGCGTGATGCCTCGGGAGGCGCGGCTTCCGATCTGGCCAACGCTGTTGGCGTGGTCGCTGGCGGTCTTTGTGATCGATGTCGGCACACGCCGGGTGGCGTGGGATCGGTTGCTGGGTGAGCGGCGTGGGGCGCGTGATGGCGAGGTGCGAGCGGCGGGCGCGCGTGCGGCGGCGTCGCTGGGCTCGCTCAAGGCGAGGCCGATCCGGCAGCAGTCGGGCGATGCGGCGTTGGGCCAGGCCGACGCGGTGCGGATCGCGAGCGCCGCGGC
>CAYQAD010000128.1:0-7564 GCA_964415125.1 uncultured Phycisphaeraceae bacterium
CGCGTGTGTAGCCGAGCGATTGGAGCATGCCGACCTCGCGGACGCGTGCGGCGAATGCGGCGTACATGGTGTTGAGGCCGCCGAGGATGCCTCCGGTTGCGATGAGGATCGCGGTGATGATGATCATGGCGCGGATGGGTGCGTAGAAGGCGGCGATGGATGCGTAGTAGTCGCGCTCGCTGATGGCGGTGATCTCGAGATCGAGGCGGGACTTTGCGAAGAGGTCGACGTCGGCGAAGGAGGCGGCGCTGTTGTTGGAGCCGTCACTCGCGAGGGTGACGATGACGCAGGAGATGGTGGCGAGGCGGTTGGTTGCGATCTGGAGGTCTGGGAGGGGGATCCAGATCTCGGCGTTCATGACGGTGTTGGGGGCGGCGAAGGTGCCGGTGATGGTCCAGTCGCGGTCGTCGAAGTGGAGGGTCTGGCCGATGGCGAGGCGCTCGGGGGGCAGTCCGAGGCGTGTGGCGGCGAGTGTGCCGACCATGAGTTCGGCTTCGCCGGCGCGGGGCGGGCGGCCTGCGGTGATCTCGACCTCGGGGTGGACGAGCAGGGCGACGGGTCGGACGCCTCGCATGACGGCCTGGTGGTCGGTGGTGGAGGTGGCGGACTCGCGGACGGGGAGGGCGGCGTGGATTTCGGGTGAGGCGTAGATGACGTCGGCGGACTGCTTGAGGCCCGGGATGCTCGCGGCGGCGATGGTGGCGACGGCGGCGTCGATCTGCGAGCGCTCGACGCCTTCCTCGGAGCCGGTGCCGAGGAGAATGATGTTGTGCTGGAGGTTTGCGGAGGTGGTGAGTGTGCGCTGCATGCCTCGGACGAAGCCGCCGGAGGCGAGGATGAGGAGGACGACGAGCGTGGCGCCGAGGAGGGATGCCGCGAGGCGGACTCGGCTTCGGCCGAGGTTGCGGTAGGCGTATTGGAAGGGGAGTTGGCGCATGGGGAGGGGCGAGTGAGCGAGTCAGCGAATCAGCGAGTGAGGTGGGATGGGTGTGAGGATCTAGGCAGCGCGGAAGCAGGCGGCGATGTCTCGGGTGGATGCTTGGTATGCGGGGATGAGGCCGGCGAGGACGCCGATGATGCTGCAGACGAGCATGCCGGTGACGAGGAGGGTGCCTGTGGCGACGATGGGGATGGAGGTGCCTTCGACGGAGAGTGCGAGGCTTGAGGTGTGCGCGACGAGGAGGGCGGCGGCGGCGCCGATGAGGCCTCCGGTGGTGGCGAGGATGATGCCCTCGGCGATGATGAGCAGCGCGACGAGGCGGGAGGAATAGCCGAGCGTTTGGAGGACGGCGTGCTCGGCGATGCGGCTTTGGACGGAGAGGACGATGGCGTTGGCGACGAGTGCGAGGACGGCGGCGAGGCAGCCGAGCCCGAGCCAGCGTGCGAAGCCGACGAGTTCGATGATGTCGTCGGCGACGCGGCCGATGAAGGCCTTCTCTGTGAAGGTGGCGGTGGGTTCCTGCGCGGTGGCGAAGACGGCGTCGATGTCTTCGGCGACCTGGTCGAGCAGGGATGGGTCGGCGACCTTGACGCTGAACTGGGTGACGATGCCGAGTTGGTCTCGGCCTGCGAGTTGTACGAACTCGAGGGCGGTGTAGGCGACGTTGTGGTCCTGGGGTGAGTCGGAGGTGATGATGCCGGCGACGTAGGCGGTGATGCCGGCGGCGTCGAAGGTCATGCCGGGCTTGAGGTTTCGGCGCGCGGCGAGGGTCTCGCCGACGAGGGCGGCGTCGGTGCGGCGGAACCAGTCTTCGGCGGAGCCCTCGATGATGGTGACGTTGCTTGCGGTGGCGGCGGAGGCTTCTTTGAGCCAGAGCTCTTTGGGGACGCCTCGAAAGGTGACGACATCGAGGCTGGTGCGGCAGTTGGAGACGACGACCTTGATGGGCACGGCCGAGACGACGCCCTCGACGCTCTGGATGCGTGAGAGGTAGTCCTGGGGGAGCTGGCTGGTGGCGGGGCAGTAGCGGTCTTCGCGGTAGACGATGAGGGTGGTGTCGCCCGCGCGGGCCTGGGTTGCCTGGGTGACGCCGGTGTTCATCGCCTGGACGGCGGTGAAAAGGAACATCGCGATCGCGATGCCGGCGATGGTGAGGAGCGAACGCACGCGGTGGCGGGCGATCTGCTTGAGGATATACGGGATGCAGGTGGTCAGGGTGTTCACGCGAGGGCCTCCTCGGCTTGTTGAGCGGGTGAAGCGGCGTTCGCTTCGGCGAGTCGGCCCTTTTCGAGGTGGAGTGTGCGTGTGGCGTAGTCGGTGGTCTTGGGGTCGTGGGTGACCATGATGATGGTCTTGGGTTCCGAGCCGTCGGCGGGGTCTTGGTTGAGGGATTGGAGCAGTTGCATGACGGCGTGGGCGGAGGGTTTGTCGAGGTCGCCGGTGGGTTCGTCGGCGACGATGATGTCTGGGTCGGTGACGATGGCGCGTGCGATGGCGACGCGTTGTTCCTGGCCGCCGGAGAGCTGGCGAGGGAAGTGGGTGTGTCGGTCGGCGATGCCGACGCGCTCGAGTGCCTGCATGACGCGGGCGTGGCGGTCGGCGCGGGAGAGCTTGTGGAGGAGAAGGGGGAGCTCGACGTTCTCGTAGGCGGTGAGGACGGGGACGAGGTTGTAGAGCTGGAAGACGTAGCCGACGTGCGCGGAGCGCCATGCGGCGAGCTTGTTGCGGGAGAGGGATGCGAGGTTGACGCCGTCGATGGTGAGGGAGCCTGCGGTGGGCGTGTCGATGCCGGCGATGCAGTTGAGGAGTGTGGTTTTGCCGGAGCCCGAGGGGCCCATGAGCGCGAGGAAGTCGCCGCGTGGGACGTCGAGGTCGAGTGCGTCGAGGGGGCGGATGACCTGGTCGCCCTTGCGGTACTCGCGGGTGAGGTTTCGGCACTGGATGAGGGTCATGAGGGGGCTCCGTCGCGGGTGTTGGGGGCGGTGGCGATGCGGACGGCTTGGCCTTCGGCGAGGCCGATCGAGAGACGCTGCGGGTCGGTCACGACGAGTGCGCCTGGGGCGATGGCGCCCGAGACGGCGGTGTAGTTGCGGGCGGTCATGTCGTCGTTGGTGGTCGTGTCGGCGGGTGTGGTGATGGGGACGGCGCGGAGTGTGCCGCGGTTGCCGGCCCGGCTGGTGACGAGCCAGACGCGGGGTGTGGCGGGCGTTGACGCGTCGATGGCGGTGGTGGGGACGAGGACGGTGGCGGTCGCGGTGGTTGGGGTGGCGGTGTCGTTCGTGCTCGAGCTTGGGGCCGGGCGGGTGGCGCCTGCGGCGGTGGTGTTGGGCGCGGTGCCGGCTGCGAGGAACTTGACGCGGGCGAGCATTTCGGGGCGGAGGAGGGGTGAGGGGTTGGTGATGGCGACCTTTGCCTGGAGGGTGTTTTTCTGGAGGTCTGCCTCGTGGGTGATGCGGAGGACGGTGCCGGCGAAGGTGGTGCCCGGGAGGATGTCGACGACGACCTCGCAGGCCTGGCCGACGCGGATGTGGGCGGCGTCGGCGAGTGGGACGTCGACGCGGACCTGGAGTCGCGTGGGGTCGTAGAGGTGGACGACGTGCGCGGAGTGGGGCGAGTCCATGGCGAGCATGATTTTGTCGCCGGGTGATTTGAGGCGGCGCTGGACGTAGCCGGTGATGGGGGCGGGGACGGTCATGCGCTCGAGTCGGAGGGCGGCTTCGTCTCGTGCGGCGGCGGCCTGTGCGACGCGTGCGGCGGCGAGGGCGGCGCCGGCCTGGGCGGTGCCGAGGTCGCGGCGGAGGTCGGTGCGGAACTCGATGTCGTGCTCGGCGGCGAGGCGCTTTGCGAGGGCGTTCTCGATGCGGGCTTTGAGGATGGCGCGGCGTGCTTCGAGGGCCTGGACTTGGGCGGCGGCGGCGGCGGCCTGCTGCTGGGCGATGATGAGCTCGAGCTCGTTGGTGGCGCCGGCGCTGCGTGATTGCTCGGCGCGGGCGGCTTCTTCGGTGCGCTGGGTTTGCAGCGCTTGTGCGGCGGCGATGAGTGCGGGGAGCTGATCCAGCTCGGCGCGGGCCTCGTCGACGGCGGCGCGGGTGGCGCGGAGGTCGCGGATGAGCTCGATGGGGTGTTCCCACTCGATGATGGCGGCGTCGAGGATGGCTTGGGCGGTTGCCTGCTCGGCTTCGGCGGCGGCGAGGTTTGCTTCGGCGCGGGCGAGGGCGAGCTTGGCGTCGTCGGGGACGAGTGTGGCGACGGTTTGGCCCTTGGTGACGAGGTCGCCCTCGAGGACGTCGATGGTGGCGATGATGCCGTCGGCGAGGGCGGTGGCGGCGATGAAGAAGGGCTCGGCCTCGAGCCAGCCCGGGGCCTGGACGGCCTTGGTTGGGGCGTCGGCGATGGGCTCGGTCGTTTCGGTGCCGCGTGGTTGCTGCGGCTGATCGGGCGGGGCGGCGAGGTCGGCGGCGGCGGCGCGATCGAAGACCGCTTGCGTGACGTGGACCTGGGGCACGGGGCGCAGCGTGGGCCAGGCGGCGTAGGCGATGATGCCTGCGGTCGCGGCGATGACGGCGAGCGGCATAGCGGTCGCGAGCGCGCGGGCCTTTGCGGGTGGTGCGGCGCGCGGGGGGCGTTTGGTTGTCATGGGTTGCGTCCAGAGCGGCCTGGGTGGCGGCGTGTGGTCGGCGGTGGGGCCGGGTGCTCGCGCGGCGCGCAGCGTGTGCGCACGTCGGTCGGGCCTGGTCGCGGTGCGGTCGGGCGGGACCTTGGGCGATCAGGCGGCGCGGGCGGCTCTGGGTGGGCGCTTGAGGCCTTGCAGCGTGGTGCTCATGGGCGCGGCGGTGTTGCCGACGTGGTGTGTTGCGGCGCGGAGGTCCGCGGCGAGCACGGCTGGGGAGGCGGGGACGTCGAGGGTGGTCTTGAGGATCGTGGTGCAGCAAGACGCGGGGCAGTCGCACGAGGCGGGGGGCGTCGTGTCGGGCGCCGGCTCGCTCGGGTTGGTGTCGCCCGGGTCCGATTGGGCCGGGTGGGTCTGGGTTGGGAATCGGAGGGCGCAGCACGCGGGGGTGGCGCTGGTTGAGGCGGTCGGGTCGAGCTGGGTTGTGCAGGAGGTGGAGGGGGCCGGCGTGTGGTTGATGCAGCAGCACGACGACGCGGCGACCGCGGCGGCGGGTTGGGCGGCGATGAGGATCGCGAGCAGGATGGAGCAGAAGCGGGCCACGTCGGGTTCATCGTACCGATGCGGCGGGTGGATGGAGTAACTGTTTCGAGACGGTGTGGTGATGTCGGGACCTTGTTATTGGGCGGTGACGTGGCGATGGGACGGGATCGGTGCGTGTTGCTGGCGGTGGGGGGGGCGGATTGGCGGTAGGCTCGCGGCGGCTGACCTGCGGACGCGGGTTGGCGTGATGGGAGGATGGGCATGGGCGTCTGGAGTGTTCGGTCTGGGATTGTGCGGGCTGGGTTGGGCGTGCTTTGGGCGGTGGTGGTGCTCGGGTCGCCGGCGCAAGGGCAGGTGTACTTCAAGCAGATCGCGGCGCCGGCGTCGGAGATCGCGTCGGGGAGGCTGGCGCTGCCTGATCCTGCGGCGCACGGGGTCGAGTCGCCCTCGGCGATGTTGCCGATTCGGTTTGCGGCCGAGGACGGCCGGCTGGTGTGGCGGGGCGTGGTGCCGATTGATGACGGGCGCGATGTTCGGCTGATGGTGCTCGGCGCGGGTGATGAGCGTTGGCGTGTGCGGATGGCGTCGCCCGGGCGGGCTTCGGTGCGGCTGCGTGGCGAGGTGGCTGGGGACCTTGTGCTTGCGGATCGGGGCGGTGTGGGCCTTGTGGGTGTTGAGCGGGAGGCGACGCGGTACCGGCTGTTGGACCGGGCGGCGGGTGCGTGGGAGGTTGTGGTCGAGGCGGATGTTGGCGCGGCGCGGGTGGGTGAGCGGGCGGGGTACTTGCTTGTGCGGACAGCGCGGGCTGAGGTGCTGCACACGACGCTGAAGACGTATCGGCTGGTGGTGGGCGAGCGGGTGGGGCTTGCGACGCGGATGCTCGAGGCGGCGGGCGGGCGTGCGGCTGGCGGGGGCGAGATCGAGTCGGCCACGGCGGAGGTTGTGTTTCCCGACGGGCGGGCGCGTGTGTTTGAGATGGCGGGGGATGGCGGGGTTCGTGAGTTCGGGTTTGTCGCTCGGCACGCGGGGCGGCATGTGGCGCGGGTGACGGTGCGGGGTTCGCATGGGGATGGGACGGCGTTTGTGCGCACGTCGCAGCATGTATTTGTGGTGCTTGGCGAGCGGGTTGAGTTTGGGGCGCGTGCGCGGCTCGAGTCGGATGGCGCGGGAACGCGGCTGGTCAGGGTGCCTCTGGATGTTGCGGAGCGCGAGCGGCGGGTGATCGTGAGCGCGGAGGTGTGGGGGCGCGGGGCGGACGGGGCGGCGGCGGCGGTGTGCTGGTTGTCGGGGATGTCGTTCATAGAGAAGGGGACGGATGGGGCGTCGGTTTCGCTTGTGCTGGATGAGCGCTGGTTTGGCGTGCGTGGCGTGGGTGGGCCGATGGAACTTCGGAACGTGCGGGTGCAGTGTTGCGACACGTCGGTGCCGATGGACGTTGCGGCGGTGATGGCGATGGACGTCGTGGGCGAGATGCCGGTGGTTGCGCGCGGCGGGGAGGTCTCGGCGGAGATGCTTGTGGGTCGGCCCCGGGCGGATCGGATGGCGGCGCTTGAGGATGGCGTTGCGGGCGCTCGGAGCCGGGCGTTTGCGGGGCACAACCTGATGTTGGTGCACGGGTACTGCTCGTCGGGCGTGTGGCGGACGTCGGACTTTTCGGGCGGGCTGGAGGTGTTTCTCGATGAGGGGCAGAACCGGTCGCATGATGAGTTTGCGCAGCTGATGCTTGCGTTCGGGAACGCGTCGAAGTCGTTCGGCGTGGTGGCGCACAGCCAGGGCGGAGCGGCGGCGTTGCACCTGCGGACGTACTACTTCAGCGGGCTCGATTGGGCGGAGGGGCCGCGGCTGATCCAGTCGGTGGGGACTCCTTATCAAGGGACGCCGCTGGCGGGGAATCTGGCGGTGCTTGGGGACCTGTTTGGCTCGGGTTGCGGGGAGAACTTTGACCTGTCGACGGATGGTGCGGCGCTGTGGCTTGCTGGGATTCCGTCGGCGGCGCGGGCGGATGTGTCGTACTGGACGACATCGTTCGAGGATGGGTTTGGGTTTGATTTCTGCAACATCGTGTCGGATTTCTTTCTGTCTGATCCGGACGATGGTGTGATAGAGCGCAGCCGGGGGCAACTGCCCGGGGCGAACAACATGGGGCATGTGGAGGGGTGGTGCCACACGCAGGACATGCGTGATCCGGCGCAGTACTTCGACACGGCTCGCAACAGCGACATGAACACGAATGGAGCGCGGTGATGGCGAGGCGACACGTTGGAGCGGTGCTCGCGTTGTGTTTTGCGGCGGGCGGGTTTGCCCGGGCGGGTGAGGTGACGGTGTGCGCGACGCCGATGGCGGCGATTGCGGACGCATCGCCGGGCTCGCCGGTGGTGGTGCCGCTCGACGTGGTGGTGCCCGGTGGGGCGACGGTCACGGATGTGCGCGTGTCGCTCGATGTTGCCCATGACTGGGTTGGCGACTTGGTC
>CAYQAD010000129.1:0-7526 GCA_964415125.1 uncultured Phycisphaeraceae bacterium
GGGTGGCACTCGATGAAGAGGGCGTGCACGCCCGCGGCCGTCGCGGCGCGGGCGAGCAGGGGCGCGCGGTCGGGCCGGCCCCCCGACTGGCTCGATGCGCCGGGCAGCTGGGTGGAGTGCGTCACGTCGAAGCAGACAGGCAGCCCGGGCTCGAGGGCCATCATGTCGCCCAGCCCGATGAAGTCGTTCACGAGCCGGTGGTACCCGAAGAACGTGCCACGCTCGGTAAGCATGATGTTTTCGCAGCCCGCGGCCCGCAGCTTGCCCACGGGCCCGGCCATCTCGGCGGGCGAGAGGAACTGCCCCTTCTTGACGTTGACCGCCCGCCCGTGGGGCTCGGCCGCGGCGGCGGCCGCCTCGAGCAGGTCGGACTGCCGGCACAGGAACGCGGGGATCTGCAGGATGTCCGCCACCGCCGCGGCCGGGGCCGCCTGGTCCGGCGCGTGGATGTCGGTCGTGATCGGCAGGTCCAGCTCACGCTTGACCGTCGCCAGCCACTCCAGCCCCTTCGCGAGGCCCGGGCCCCGCGGCGAGGACTTCGACGAGCGGTTCGCCTTGTCGTACGACGCCTTGAACACCAGCTGCAGCTGGTGCTCGGCGCACGTGTTCCGCAGAAGTTCGGCGATCTGAAGTGTCTGGTCGAGCGACTCGAGCACGCAGGGCCCCGCGATGATCGCCAGCGGCTTGCCGGGCCCGATCTCGACCGCGCCGGCTCTGCAGACGCGTGGAGTATGGTCTGTTTGCGATGGTGCCATGCGCCGAGCGTAGTTGCCGCGGCCCGACGATGCGGGAACCAGCGGCCAGGGAATCCGGGGCGCGGGTGGCGGCGGGCGCGTGGTGAGGCGACAATCCGGGCGTGCTGTGCTTCACCGGGGTCGAGAAGTCGTATGGACGCGTTCGCGCGGTGGATGGGCTCGATCTGTCCGTCGATCGCGGCGAGGTGTTCGGCTTGCTCGGACCCAACGGGGCGGGCAAGACCACGAGCGTCTGGATGGCGGTCGGCCTGCTCCGGCCCGACGCGGGCACGGTGCGCGTCGCGGGGGACGACCCCGCCGACGCGGCGGTCCGGCGACGCGTCGGCGTGGCGCCGCAGTCGATCGCGCTCTACGACGAGCTGACCGCCCGCGAGAACCTCCGTTTCCTCGGCAAGCTCCAGGGCCTGCGCGGGCGGGCGCTCGAGTCGCGCGTCGATGAGCTGCTCGAGCGCGTCGGGCTTTCCGATCGGGCCAAGCATCGCGCGGGTGGGTTCAGCGGCGGCATGCTCCGCCGGCTCAACCTTGCCGCGGCCCTCGTGCACCGCCCGGAGCTGGTGCTGCTCGACGAGCCCACCGCGGGCGTCGACCCGCAGAGCCGGCACGCGATCTTCGATCTGGTCGCCTGGCTGCGCGAGCAGGGCACCACCGTGCTGCTCACCACGCACTATCTGGAAGAGGCCCAGCGCCTGTGCGATCGCGTGGCGATCGTCGACGCGGGGCGCGTGCTCGAGCTGGGCACGGTCGAAGAGCTGATCCAGCGGCACGGCGGCGGGCAGCGGGTCGTCGTCGACCGCATCGCCGGCCGGGAGGAGCTGCACACCACCGAGCCCATGCGTGCGATCGCGGGGGTGCTCGACGATCCGGGCACGCTGGGCGTGCATGTCGAGCGGTCGAATCTCGAGGATGTGTTCCTGGCGCTGACCGGGCGGAGCGTGCGGGACTGATGCGTGCGATGTGGTTCATCGCGATGAAGGACCTCGCGCTGCTGCGGCGTGACTGGGCCGGGCTGTTCTTCGCGTTCGGATTTCCGCTGTTGATCGCGGTGTTCTTCGGCGTGATCTTCTCGTCGCCCGGCGAGAGCCGGCGCGGCGTCGAGCTGGCGGTGATCGATCTGGACGGCTCGCCCGCGTCGGTGTCGCTCGTCGAGACGCTGGGTGCCGCGGCCGAGCTGCGCGTGCGCACGGCGAATGACGGGCAGGGCGCGGAGCTTGTGCGCACGAGCAAGGTGGCCGCGGCGCTGGTCATCGAGGCGGGGTTCGGCGCGTCGCACGCCCGCGCGGGCGTGGGCTCGCCGATGCGGCTGCGGCTGATGGTCGATCCCTCGCACGAGGCCGAGGGTGGCATCGTGCGCGGCGCGGTGAGCCGGGCGGTCTTTGCCGATGTGGGTGCGCGGTTCGGGGAGAGCGCGGGCGGAGCGTCCGGCGCGGGGCTGCCGCTTGTGATCGAGCAGGAGCGGGTCGTTGCCGAGGGGCGCAGCCCGTTTCTGATCACGTTCCCGCAGGGGCTGGTGTGGGGGACGCTCGCGTGCGCGTCGGCGTTTGGAATCTCGCTCGTGACCGAGCGCCGGCAGGGCACGCTGGTGCGCCTGCGCGTCGGGCCCGTGCGGCTCTGGCAGGTGCTCGCGGGCAAGGGATTGGCGTGTTTCTTGAGCATCCTCGCGATGAGCGGCACGGTGGTGCTGGTCGGCGCGATCGGGTTCGGTGTGATGGAAGGCGCCAGCCGCCTCGGCGTGCTGGCGGTGATGGTGTCGGTCGCGGCGGGGTTCGTCGGGATCATGATGCTGCTCGCGGTGCTCGGCAAGACCGAGGCGTCGGCGGGCGGCATCGGCTGGGCGGTGTTGCTCGTGCTCGCGATGGTGGGGGGCGCGATGGTGCCCGCATCGCTCATGCCCGAGTGGCTCGGGCCCATCGCGGAGATGAGCCCGGTGCGCTGGGCGATCGTGGCGTACGAGGGCGCGATGTGGCGGGGGTGGTCGTTCGGTGCTTTGGCAGTGCCTTGCGTGAAGCTGATCGCGGTCGGGTCGGCGTGCTTCGCGGTGGGCGCGTGGGTGTTTGCGCGGGGAGCGCGGGCCTCGCTGTAACGGGCGTAGACTGCGCCCGCTATCCGGGCGGGTAGCTCAGTTGGCCAGAGCGTTCGCCTTACACGCGAAGGGTCCGGGGTTCGAGTCCCCGCCCGCCCATTTGTTGAGTCGTGTGCTCGATGCTGGCTACCTGGTTGCCGCGGCGGTGACCGCGCCGATCTGGATGCGCAAGGCCCGCGGCGACTGGCCCGCACGCTTCGGCAAGGGCGACCCGCTTCCCGAAGACAAGCCCGGCCAGCGCGTGCTCGTGCACGCGGTGAGCGTGGGCGAGGTCAACGCGCTGCGCACGCTCGTGCCCTTGCTCGCCGAGCGCGTGGACGTGGTCGTGAGCGTGGGGACCGACACGGGCATCGCGCGCGCACGGTCGCTGTACTCGGAGATCGCGACCGTCGTGCGCTACCCGCTCGACGCGTCGTGGGCGGTGCGGCGGTTTCTTGATCGGGTCCGGCCCGACGCGGTGCTGCTCGTCGAGCTCGAGCTGTGGCCGAACTTCATCCGCGCGTGCGGCCGGCGCGGCGTGCCGATCGGCGTGATCAACGGCCGGCTCAGTGCGCGCAGCTTCAAGGGATACCGCAAGGCGCGGTTCGCGGTGGGCGGCATGTTCCGCTCGCTCGCCTTCGCGGCCGTGCAGGACGAGGAGTACGCCCAGCGCTTCGAGGCGATGGGCGTGCCCGCGTCGCGCGTGCTCGTGACGGGCTCGATGAAGTGGGACATCGCGTGCGCCGGGGCGGGTGTGCCGGCCGAGATGGCGGTCGAGGCCGAGGCGCTCGCGTCGGCGATGGGCATCGACCGGTCTCGGCCGGTGGTCGTCGCGGGCAGCACCGGGCCGGGCGAGGAGGCGCTGCTTGCTGGGGCGCTCGCGGGCGCGGCGGGGGGCGACGTGCAGCTGGTGTGCGCGCCGCGGAAGCCCGAGCGGTTCGACGAGGCGGCGGCGGCGATGCCCGGTTGCGTCCGCCGGTCGACGGGGCAGCGGGCCGAGGCCGGCGCGTCGCACTATCTGCTCGACACCATCGGCGAGCTTCGATCGGCGTACGCGCTGGCGGACGTGGTCGTGGTGGGGCGGAGCTTCTTTGACATGCACGGCTCGGACCCGATCGAGCCGGCGTCGCTGGGCAAGGCGGTGGTCATCGGGCCGGCGGTGGGGGACTTCACCTCGGTGGTCGCGACCCTCGAATCGGGCGGCGGGCTGGTCCGGGCGGATCGCGACTCGATCGGCGGCGTGGTCGCGGGCTTGCTCGCCGATGTTGCCCGGCGCGATCGGCTCGCGGCGGCGGCGGTCGCGTGCGTCCGGGCGCAGCAGGGCGCGTCGGCCCGGCACGCCGAGCTCGCGATGGGCCTCGTCGCGGGATCGTGATTGCGCGGGCGTGATCGCGCGGGTCAGCCGATGGGGCGATGGCGTGGTCGGGGAGCACCTCGGCTGGACCCTCGGCTCGAAAAAGGGTCGGGGCCTAGACTTGCCGCTGGACTGGCGCGTGTGCCGAGCGTGGGTGCCCGAGGGGGTGCGTGCGTGCGGCGGGCGCGACGCTTTGGGGGCGTAGCTCAGTCGGTAGAGCATCGGACTTTTAATCCGCTGGTCGGGGGTTCGAGTCCCCCCGCCCCCATTCGGCTGCGGCGGCCGACTTCGGCGAGCCGCGGCGGCAGGAACACAGGGCAGGCCGATTCGTGGCGGCCGAGCACGCGGGTCGTGGGGGCCCGCCGCGGCGAGCGGTGGCTCACACACCGGGGAGATTGCATGGTTCAGGCGACGACGGCCCAACTCGAGCTGGTCCTCCACGCGGCGTGGGTCGACGGCAACCTCTGGATCTGGGGCGAGGATGTCACTGCCGGCGGCGGGCTCGCGCCTGCTTCGGCGATCGCCTCGGCGGTCGATCGGCTGGGCGCGGGCGCTGTGGAGGCGGGCTCGATCGAGCTGCGCCTGCCCACGGCCGACAGCGCGGCCCAGCACAGCCCGGAGGCGGCGCGGGCGCTGGGCCAGGAGGTGCCCGACACGTCGGAGGCGACGCTCGGCACCGTCCAGGCCGAGGCGGTCACGCCGATCGGCGACCCGTCCGAGCTGATCGAGAAGCTAATCGAGGCCGACGCGGCCCGGCTCGCTCACGCCGACGCGGTCGAGGGCGGCGGGGTGGTCGTCCACTCGGGCGCCTCGCTCGAGTTTTTCGCGGTCGTGCACCGGGCTGCCCGGCACCTGCTCGCCCAGCAGCGGTTCGTGCCCATGATCCGCCAGGAGGCGGGCGGGCAGCTCCGCGGCAGCTGGTACCCCTGGCTGGGCGATGAGAACACGGGGATGCTCGCCCGCACGCTTCGTCACGCGATGCCCCCGATTGCGCGGGCGGGCGTGGACGGCTTCGACCACCAGGCGTGGGCGATCGTCGAGGATTGCCTCGCGTCGGCGGTCGATCGCGCGTGCCGACGCGTGATGCTCGCCGAGGCGATGGCGACGACGGTCGACGGACGCGATCCGATGATGGACGCGCAGGTCGCGTGGTTGCAGGGCCTGCTCGCCGAGGGCGAGCGGGTGCCGATGCCCTCGCCCGAGCGGCCCGACGTGGTCAAACGCGTCCGCAACTGGATCGGCGGGCTTGATGAGCGCGGCGCGAGCGCCGAGTGGCGTCTGTGCCTGCGCCTCAACGAGCCGATCGACATGGTCGTGGAGGACATGAAAAAGCCGCCCGAGGCGCTGCGGTGGAGCTTGTCGTTCCACTTGCAGGCGATCGACGCGGAGGCGGCGATCGTGGACGCGGCGGACGTGTGGCTGTTGCCCACCGACGGCGCGACGCTGCACGGGCGTCGCTTGGAGAAGCCCCAGGAGCTCTTGCTCGCGGAGATCGGGCGCGCGGCGCGCCTGTACCCGCCGCTCGAGGCGGCGCTGCGCGAGAGCGAGCCGATCGAGCTGTTGTTGCCCACCGCCGACGCGTACGAGTTCTTGCGCGAGGTGCGCCCGCTGCTGCTGGAGCAGGGCTTCGGCATGCTCGCGCCGTCGTGGTGGGAGAGCCAGGGCGGGCGCCTGGGGGCAAGGCTCAAGCTCGATCCGGAGACGGGAGAGATGATCCCCGACTCGGGCCCGGGCGTGACCAACGCGGCGGGGCCCCAGCTCGGCTTGACGACGCTCGTGGATTACCACTGGGAGATCGCGCTGGGCGACACGACGCTCTCGCTGCACGAGTTCGAGAAGCTCGCGAGCGAGGGCAGCCCGCTGGTGAAGGTGGGTGGGCGCTGGGTCGAGGTGCGTCCGGAGGACGTGCAGGCGGCGGTGAAGTTCATCGGCGAGAACCCGGGCGGCAAGATGGAGGTCGGCGAGGCGCTGCGCCTTGCCTACGCGACCGACGTCAGCCAGACGGGCGTGCCCGTGCTGGGCATGGAGACAAGCGGGTGGGTCTCGGCGATGCTCGGGGGCGAGATGGGCCAGGCCGACCTGCCCATGCTCGAGCCGCCCGCGGGGTTCAAGGGCTCGCTGCGTCCTTATCAGTTGCGTGGCTTGTCGTGGATGGCGTTCCTCGAGCGGTTCCGTTTCGGGCTGTGCCTCGCCGACGACATGGGCCTCGGCAAGACGATCCAGATGCTGGCGCTGCTCTCGGCCGAGCGTGAGGCGGCGGCCGCGGCGGGCGAGGCGGTCAAGCCCACGCTGATCGTCGCGCCGATGTCGGTGCTCGGAAACTGGCAGCACGAGACCGAGCGTTTCTGCCCGGACATGAAGGCCGCGATCCACCACGGCACCGAGCGGCTCACCGGCGACGAGTTTGTCGAGATGGCCCAGAAGAACGACGTGGTCATCACGACCTACGCGCTGGCGCACCGCGACGAGGAACTGCTCGGCAAGGTCGAGTGGGGCCGGGTCGTGCTGGATGAGGCCCAGTGCATCAAGAACCCCCAGGCCAAGCAGGCCCAGGCCGTTCGGCAGATCCCCGCCGAGAAGCGCATCGCGCTGACCGGCACGCCGGTGGAGAACCGCCTGGCGGAGCTCTGGTCGATCATGGACTTCCTGAACCCCGGCTATCTGGGTGCCGCGGCGACGTTTCGCCGGCGGTTCAGCGTGCCGATCGAGCGGTACCACGACCGCCAGCGCAGCGAGCAGCTGCGCGGGCTCGTTCGGCCCTTCGTGCTCCGGCGCCTCAAGACCGATTCGGACGTGGTCAGCGATCTGCCCGAGAAGATCGAGGCCAAGGAGTTCTGCCACCTCACGAGCGAGCAGGCCAAGCTCTACGAAGAGACGGTCCGCAAGATGCTCACGGCGGTGGAGTCCAGCGAGGGCATGCACCGCCGCGGGCTGGTGCTCAGCGCGCTGGTGAAGCTCAAGCAGATCTGCAACCACCCCGCGCAGATGCTCAAGGAGTGGGACCAGAACACGCCACCCCCGGAGATCAGCCGGTCGGGCAAGTGCATCCGCATCATGGAGATGCTCGAGGAGGTCTTCGCCGAGGGGGATCAGGCGCTGGTCTTCACGCAGTTCCGGCAGATGGGGCACATCCTCAGCGCGATGATCCGGCACAACCTTGATCGCGAGGTGCTGTTCCTGCACGGCGGCACGCCGCAGACCCAGCGCGTGAAGATGATCGAGGAGTTCCAGTCGGCCGGCGCGAAGAAGCCCGTGCTGATCGCGAGCCTCAAGGCGGGCGGCGTGGGCCTGAACCTGACCGCGGCGAACCACGTGTTCCACTTCGACCGCTGGTGGAACCCGGCGGTCGAGAACCAGG
>CAYQAD010000130.1:0-7385 GCA_964415125.1 uncultured Phycisphaeraceae bacterium
CGCGCCGTCCGCCTCGCCCGCGCCGTCGAGGCGGGCCAGGCCGCCTTCGTGCTCGGCCCGCCCGAGGGTGACCGCGTCGCCGCCGTCCCCGCCGAGGACCTCCTCTCGGCCTCCGCCCTCGCCGCCCTACTCGACGCCCAGCGCGCCGACCTCCGCCACCGCGTCGAGGACCGCCTCGCCACCGCCGTCGCCGCCGTCGCCTCGCCCAACCAGCCCATCGTCATCCTCACCCACGCCGAGGCGCGCCCCTTCGTCTTCGAGGCCCCCGTCTTCGACGCCCTCCGCGCCCGCCTCGCCCTCCGCGGCATCGACCTGCTCGAGTGGGCCGTCGTCGCCGAGCCCACCCCGCCAAGCACCGTCGAGCTCGACCCCGCCGCCGAGCGCCCCGTCGTCTACGCCATCCTCAGCCCCGACGCCTCGGTCCGCGGCAGCCAGGGCGTCAGCCCCGGTGCCCAGCGCGCCGCGACCCTCGCCCAGACCCTCACCGACCTCGCCCGCGCCGGCCAGCCCATGCTCGTCGGCCTCAACCCATCCGTCCTCCCCTCCTTCGGCAGCGCCGACCCCCTCGCCGCCGCCCTCGCCCCGCTCGGCATCACCGCAGGCACCGGCACGCCCATCCTCGCCACCGACCCCGCCGAGCAGGTCGCCACCGACCTGCCCGCCCTCGTCTCAGGCGCCGACCACCCGCTCACCACCGCCATCGCGGGCCTGCCCACGCTCCTGCCCTGGGCCGTCCCCCTCCAAAGCGCCGAAGACCCACCCGCCCGCACCACCATCACCCCGCTGCTGACCATCCCCACCCAGCGCGAAGGCCAGACCCTCTGGGCCGAGTCCCAATGGATCCGCCTCTGGGCCACGCCCCGCGAGCAGCGCCCCCTCATCCAAGACCCACCCGCCCAGGATGACCGCGACGGCACGCCCGGCCCATGGACCGTCGCCCTCGCCCTCCAGCGCACCGCCACCGACCTCGAAGGCCCACACCGCGTCGTCGTCGTCGGCTCGAACACCTGGTACGTCGACGCCGTCGCCGAGCAGCGCGACCTCGTCGACGGCCGATCCATCGCCCGCTTCCCCGGCAACACCGAACTCTTCGACAACGCCATCGAATGGCTCGCCCAGCGCGACGAGCTCATAGGCGCCGGCGCCGGCGCGCGCACCATCGCGCTCATCGGCCCCATCCCGCCCGACCAGCTCGCGAAGCTCCGCTGGGCCCTCGTGCTCGGGCTGCCCGGCTCTATTCTGCTATCGGGCGCCCTGTGGCGTCTCGTGGCCCGCTAGCGGCCGGCCCACCCCACCGCGCCATCTGACGCCGACGGATCGCCGGGTCCGCACCACCCCACGCCGAAACCGGCGCGACGTACGCCACCCCGCACTCCGGGCAGCACAGCTCGGGATCATCCAGCTCGAGCCCATCGAGCGAGTACCCACACCCGCCGCAAAGCCCCGGCTCGCGACGCTCGTCGCGCCTCGGCAGCAGCGCGATGTACCCCGCCACCACCACCACAAACACCGTGTACGGGTACATCACCGCCCGCAGCACCGGCAGGTGGATCGTCCCCCCCGACCACACGTTCAGATACCAGTGCCCGATATTCACAAGCACCAGCCCCACCGCCGCCCCAACGATGGGCACCAGCACCAGCCACCGCCGCCGCCACTTCGCAGCGAAGAACCAGAACACCATCGCATAGCCGGCAAAGAACGGAATCAAGATCGGCGGCTTTCAGCTAAATCGGCCCGAACACACCCGCGGTTCGTCCCCCCCGATCCCCACAGATGCAAGACCCCGCAGATGCCAGGCGGGACACCCCCCAGACCGCCACAATCACGACGAGGACCCCGCAGCCGGACCCTGGACAGGCCCAGCCGCCCCCGCTTGGCCCGCATCGCCGCTCTGGCTCGCATCGCCGCCCGGGCCCGTCTCGCCCGCCCGCCGCCGAGCCGAATCGCGAGCCACAAGCCGGGCCAGGTACACCATGCTGATCGCCCCCACCGGCACCGCCACCGCCACCTCAACACCTCGATTGATCAAATCCGCCGCCGCCGCCACCGCCGCGCGGTCCGCCACCGCAAGGTCGCCCGCCCATCCGGGCAGCAACCCCGCTACCAGCGCGATCGCCACCTCGCGCACGCCCAGCCCATTGCCCACCACCGGCAACAGCAGCACCACCTGACTGACAAACGCGACCGCCACCGCGTCGAACACGCTCAGCGGCCGATCCACCAGCGCAAACACCACCGCGTACCGCCCCACCCACGCCAGCGCATCCAGATACCGAAGCGCCAGCACCTTCGCGAAGTCCCCCTCCATCGGCCCCCAACCGAACGGCGTCACCACGCACAACACCGCGCCAAGCCCAAACACCGCGAGCATCGCCCCACGCTCACCACCCAGCCCGCCCACGAGCCCACCGAGCGCCGCCGCCCCGAGCAGCAGCACCAGCGACACACCCGTCAGCACCGAGAGCACGATCAAAATCCGCACCGAGTCGCGCACCCCGATCCCGTTGTACCGCCGGTGGTACGCCACCCGCCCGAACATCCCGGGCCGCAACGGCAAGTAGTTGAGCAACCACGACGCGCCCACCAGCGCCGTCATCTCACCCGCGCCCACCTTCCCATACCGCGCATTGAGAATCTGGAACGACCACGCGACGAGCAACCAGTTCATCGCGGGCAACAGCACCGCCATCGCCGTCAGCCAGAGCGGCGCACCCGCCGCCTTCTCAAGCGCAGCAAAGAACGGCTGCTTGTGCGTCACCACGAGCTGCACGAGCAGCCCGACCGCCAGCCCCGCAACGAGCAAGCCCCCTACGAGCCGAACCCGCCCCTGCCACGCACGCCGCGCAACATCCGCGACCGCGTCGGGCACACGGATGCCAAACGTGCTCCGCGGCTCATCACTCAAGGGTCGCGACCTCGCGGAACGCACCCTCAAACCCAGGGCCGATGTGCGCCAAGCCCGCCGGCTCATCACCCGCCAGCCGAGCACGGATCGCCGCGACCATGTCCGCGAGCGTTCCAGCACCCGCCCCGTCACCCGCCCCATCACCCATGGACGCCGCCCGCTCGAGCGCCGGATCATCCACCGCACGCACGCGCGTCGCCAGCGCAAGCCCCATCAGCCCAGCATCCATCTCGCCGTCGAGCACCGCGCGATCAAACGCCTCCATCGAGGGCACCTGCTGCGCGTGCGGCATCGTCGCAAGCACAAACGCCCGAGCGCCACGCCCGAGCGTCGGATACACCGCCGCCAGCGCCTCGCCCACCTCACCAAGCTCAAACGTCGCGCCCCGCTCAGCAACCAGCGCCCGCACCAGGCCCACCATCTCCGCCACATCGCCCGCGTCGCCACCCCGGATCCGCGAGGCGATCTCGCTCGGCGACGCCTCGCTATCGACGAACCGCCGACGCACGAGCACGTCCGAATCCGCCGTCACGCCGTACGGCCCCACCGAGTACACGCCGTCATACCGGAACCCCTGAAACACACGCCAACGCGCGCGAATTGTCTTCAGCGCCGCAATCTGCGCGTACCACCCCGTGTACCCCGCGTCGGCCCACACCTCGGCGACGAGCTCCTCACGCGGCATCAGCCGAAGCTTCCGCGACAGCACCAGCACCTCCGGCGCTTCGATAATGTCCGCGTCGTCGCTCCCCACCGTCAGCCGGGGCGACACCAGCACGCTCGAATCGATCGGCCGCGAACCGCCCACCGAAAGCGGAATCCGCGACGTGTTCCGCACACGCACCCGCACCCGCGCCTCGCCCAACGGCCCGATCGTCGGCTCAACCAGCTCCACCGCCAGCGCCAGAAACTCACGCGGCTCGGCGATCATCTCCTCGAGCCACGCCGGAAGCGACAACACCCGGCCGCGGATCGCGTTGGTCTCTGGAAAGAGCGTCTCGAGCGTCGCGTCGGGATTCGCCTCCAGCACCGCACGCTGGTGCTTCCACCACGCCCACGCCCCCGCCGCGGCGCTCGGCTGCGCCCGCGCGAGCCGCGCCGCCAGTTCCGACGCCTCCGCACTCCGCCCCGCGTCAAACATCGCCTCGATCAGCGCGACCATGCCCAGCGGCGGGATCGAAGAAATCCGAACGCCCTCGGCACGCTCGATCGCCGCCTCGGGACGACCATTCGCAACATCCGCCCACATCTCGCACACGCGCAGCAGCATCGGCGAAGACGCCAGACTCCCGCGCAACGCGCTGAGCCCCGCATCGAGCTCCTCCGGCTGCCGACGCGTCAACCCCTGCAACGCAAACCGCTCGTACAAAATCGTCAGCGATGCCAGCCGCGCACGCTCCGCCGGCAGCGGGTCCGCGCCGCGCTGCCGCTCGTTGATCTCCTCAACCCGCCGCCCCGAGCTCGCGATCAGGTCGGCCGTCGCCGCGTCGAGCGTCTGCTCGTCACCGATCGTCACCGCCGCAAAGATCCGCGCCTGCTCGCTCTCGATCGGGAGGTGCACCTCGCTCGGAAGCGGGATGTCCTCGGTGGGCAGCCCCTCACGCTCCGCGAACGCCCGCTGCTGCTCCGCCGTGTACCGCTCCCCCAGCAACTGCTGGTTCAGCTGCTCGACCACACGCTCGGGCCCAAGCTGCCACCACACCAGCACCACCCGGTCGTTCGCCAGCGCCGGGTCCGGAGGCTGGTTGTCACGCGCCAGCAGCGTGCTCATCAGGTTGCTCAGGCGAAACGCCGCGTCGAACGCGCCATACGCCAGCGTGTGCTCATAAAGCATCCACATCACGTTCGGGTCCAGCGGGTCGGACAAGAGCAGGTTGATTATCAGGTCCGCCCGGCCCACGGGGTCGTCCACACGCTCGCCAAAGAAGCTCAGCGCCAGCGACGCCGCCTCCTTGTTGGTCATGTCGAGCGTCGCCGCGGTGGTCAGCAGGCTCGCGAACTCCTCGTCGTTGCCCAGCTCCCGCGCAAGCAGCGCCGCATCGAGCGCAAGCCGGCTCCGAAGCGACGCGTCGAGCTGCCCACCCCGAGGCCCGAGCAATCGCCGGTACACCTCAAGACGCTCGCCCGCGGTCTGCCGCGCGTCGAGCTGCGACGTGATCAGCCGAAGCTGCGCCACCGTGTCGCCCGGGTCCAGCGCCACCAGCTCGCGCGTCAGCCGATCCACAAGCCCGTCGCGCCCCGCACCCGTCGCCGCCTCGATCCGCTTGCGGAGCACCTCGCCCTCGCCCGGCGCGAGCGACTGCGCAAGCCCGAGCAGCTGCTGCGCGATCTCGTAGTCGTGCACGCGCACCTCGCGCTGCAATCGAAGGTCCACCAGCGCCGCACGCGCCACCGCGAGCCCCGGGCTCGCCCCATCGAGATCAACACCCGCCGACGCGCTCTGCGTGCCCTGCTGCGCCGACCGCGCCTCGGCCGCGTGCGCCAGCCCGCCCGCCGAAGCAAGCACGCCCGCCGCCACGAGACCAACCAACGCCACACCACGCCTCGCCAATCGCTTCATGCAGCCATCCTAACTCGGCCCCACACCCCGAGCCGGCCCTCGCCGCACCCCGCCAAGCGCGAACAAGTCCGCCGCCGCCTCACGACAGCCCGCGACCCACCACCCACACCCCCACCAGCACCAGCCACGACACCCCGAGGAACACCACCACGCTCGCCGAGATCTCCGCCGCCCACACCGCAGGCTTCCACGCGCCCGGCGCGATCCGGTCGGCCGCGAAGCACGCGAACACAAGCCCGCCCGCCAGCGCCGCCACGACGCCGCCGACCACGCAAAGCCACCCCGCCGCCGGCCAGACCGTCGGCCCCTCAAAGATCAGCCACAGCCCAAGCACGCCAAGCACCGACGCCCAGAGCGTCGCCGTACACACAAGCAACAGCAGACTCACCCCGCGAGCCATGCGCCCGTTCTCCGCGCGTTCAAGACCCCAGCCGACGCCGCCAAGGCCCAACCGGGCCCAGCGCGCCCACGCTCAACCCAGCGCCATCGTCATCAAAAACTCGGCGTTGGTCTTCACCTTCCCAAGCCTGCTCTTCATCAGCTCCATCGCCTCGACGACGTTCATGTCGCTGAGCACCTTGCGAAGCCGGTAGACCAGCTCGATCTCCTTGGGCTCCATCAGCAGCTCCTCGCGCCGCGTCCCGCTCGCCGCCACGTCGATCGCCGGATACACCCGCTTCTCGACCAGCCTTCGGTCCAGGTGCAGCTCGCTGTTGCCGGTACCCTTGAACTCCTCGAAGATCACCTCGTCCATCTTCGAGCCGGTGTCGACCAGCGCCGTCCCGATGATCGTCAGGCTGCCGCCTCGCTCGATCGCACGGGCCGCGCCGAAGAACTTCTTGGGCCGCTGCAGCGCGTTGGAGTCAAGACCGCCGGTCATGATCCGCCCCGAGTGCGGCATCTCCGCGTTGTACGCCCGGGCCAGTCGCGTGATCGAGTCGAGCAGGATGACGACATCGTCGCCGAACTCGACCATCCGCTTGGCCTTCTCGATCACCACCTCGGCGACCGCCACATGCCGGCTCGACTGCTCGTCGAAGGTCGACGCCACGACCTCCACGCCCTTCTGCGTGTTCCGGCGGAAGTCGGTCACTTCTTCCGGGCGCTCGTCCACCAGCAGCACGATGATCTTGACATCGGGGTAGTTCGTCGTGATCGCCTGCGTCATCTTCTGCAGGAGCACCGTCTTGCCCGTCCGCGGCGGCGCCACGATCAGCGCCCGCTGCCCCTTGCCCAGGGGCGCGACGAGGTCCACGATGCGGCACTCGATGCTGTCCGGGCTCGTCTCCAGGACGAAACGCTCCTCCGGGTGCAGGGGCGTCAGGTCCTCGAAGTTGATCAGGTTGTGGATCTCCTTCGGCGGCTTCCCGTTCACATTCTCGACACGCAGCAACGCGAAGTACCGCTCCGATTCCTTCGGAGGCCGGATCGCCCCGCGCACCGTCATCCCGCGACGCAGCCCGAACCGCCGGATCTGGCTGGGCGACACATAAATGTCATCCGGCCCCGGCAGATAGCTCTGCTCCGGACTCCGCAGGAAGCCGAACCCGTCCGACATGATCTCGAGCGTCCCGTCCCCGTACATGATCCCGAGCCGCGTCGCCCGCGTCTTCAGGATCTTGAAGATCAGGTCCTGCTTGGGGATCTGGTGCACATCCTCCAGACCCTCCTTCTCCGCGACCTTGAACAGCTCGTCCATCTCCATCTGCTGCAGCTCGGAGATCGTCAGCTGATCGCCCGCGTCGATCGGGCCCTTCTCCGCCGCGATCCGCTCCAGCTCGGCCGCCTCGCGCTCCAGCTCCTCGTCGCTCGGCAGGTGGTCCGGGTGCGAGCGGTACCCGCCCCCCCCCCCCCCCCCCCCGCGGGCCCCCCCCCCCCCCCCCCCCCCCCCCCCCCCCCCCCCCCCCCCCCCCCCCC